>CAMYKC010000038.1 GCA_947258865.1 uncultured Lysobacterales bacterium | reverse complement strand
TAAATAAAAATTTCATATTTTGGGGCGGGTTCAGGTATTCTTGGAATGGACTGTGAATTTAGTTTGAAAGAGATGTAGTCCTTATATTCACCCCCAGTTTTTTGATAGTAGTTTGTTCTTAGCGTTGCGCTTAAAACATCAAGCAGGGCCCTAAGAATGCGTTCTTCATCAAGCGTCTGTACGTCCGTAAGAAGAGCGTTGATTTGCGTAAGTACTTTTTTAATCGGTCGACTTTTGTGCTCTGGATTAAATCGCAAATCGAAATACTCTCCGATGCTGCTGATTAAATCAGGGTTCCGTATCAGTGACTCAATGATATAGTTCTCGCTATATCTCAAACGTATTTGCTTAAGGTAGCGAAAATAAGCGCGCACCATACTGACTCGTCGCCAGTCAAACCCGGTGAGCAAAATTAGCTGGTTGAATCTGTCGTTTTCAGAACGGTTATTCCAGATATTTTCAAATGCAGACTCGAAAGTATGGCAAATCGATTGGCTGAAACTATGTCCATTGCTGCGCACAATATCAAAATCGTTAATCCAGAACTCCTGGCCATCATTACGGTGAATTCGGTATGGGTGTTCGCCAAGCACTCTTATGCCCATATGATCCAGAATCGGTAGCGCATCAGATAGAGGAATTGGTTTATCAGGTGAATAAAGTCTGAAATGCACTCGCATTCTTGACTGCTCATCGATATCTTGAGGCAACATCAATCGAGGATTAACCTGGTTTGTCGAGAGCGAATCAAAAATCTCAATATCATCGAGGGCATTTTCGATTTCAAAGTTTTCCAGATAGCTGGCAGGAAAAGCTCCGCGCCATGCCATTAATAATCGGCTGGCGTGTTCAAGGTTGTGCCGGTTCTGAGCTGCGACAAATAAGTTCTCATCCCAATCTCTCGCCATTGACTGCACCGAGAGTTCAAGTTCGTGTTGACTAATTCCTGGCTCATCGTCCGGGTCACAGAATGCGGTGAAATGTATCCTGGTTAATATAGATTCCGAGAAGTAAACATTGAAGGTTACTTCATGTGCTTTGAGTGTCTCAAGGAGATAATTGTGAATTCGCTTACGTAGCCCTGTGTTGAATAGATCCCGCGGCACATAAACCAAGCACGAAAAGAAATGATTACAGGTGTTACGCGTGATGTGAAGTCTTGTTTTTCGCCGTTCCTGTTGATTAAGAAGAGTCATACATAAGCCATAAAGCGATTTTACGTCCAGTTGGAAAATCATTTCACGGGGAAGAGTTTCAAGAATTGTTCTCAGCTCTTTGTAAGCATAACTGCCTTTGCGCAAAGTGCTTTCAGATAGAATAAAAGCAGCTTTACTGCGAAGGTGAGGAATAGATTTAATTGCCATGGTAGCAGTTGAACCGGCTAAAAATCCTAGAACACAACTTACTCTCCGCTTTTTACCTGGATTGCTTTTAGTGTTTCCAAAATCATGATCAATCAAGATGCAGTCGAGATAGTTGGCGCGATGGATGTAGACACGTTCGCTTGATTTGGTAAAAATAACGGGTGATGTTTTACTTTGTTTTATTGGTGGCAGTATTTTCAATACATCCTGTCCGTCCTGGTGTGCTGCTCTTAAAATACCGCTCAATGAATCAGGATCCACTTCTAGTTTGTTGTTTTTTCCTGAAACCTCAAGTTCACAGTAGCCGATGAAGGCAAAGTTGTTCTCTGCCATCCAGCGAAATAGGGCACCATATTCCGCGAATGTTGGTCCCTGTTGGCTCTGCTCAACCATATCGGCAAGAGATAAAGCCGCATCCCGCATAAAACTCCAATCAGTGGTTACAACCCCGATGTTTTGAAGTACTTTTCGAAGCGCATCCATGAGCCCTTCATGTTCTGATTCAGCAACTGCGTCGAGCTCAAATTGGATAAAAGATTCGAGAATAGACTTATCCGATCGCTTTCTTGAAATATCGCCACTATGAAAGCGATGAATGCTGGAAATTGCATGCCTACTGTTCCGTACAACCTGAAACATTGGATGAATAGTACGTTCCAGTCGGTAGTTGAGATGGTTCAGCGTTATGGTAAGGGAGCTTATTATAAAAGGACTGTCATCAGTCACGATGCTGACAACGGTTCGGCTACTGTTATCACTAAGTGTTAGATTATTAACCCGAATAAGAACTTGTCCCGGCTTTCTTTTCTGCGCCTGTTTGTAGTGCTGCATCGCCGACTGATACAGAAACGGTATTCTCTCCTCGCTGTAATCCTGACCAGAAATCCGATGATAGTAGTCCTGAAGGAATTCCAATTTATCGGCCGATGGAGCTGGACTTACAGTCTTTTGAATCGCTGAGATCAGCTTTTCTGTTACGGGATTTTTCATTTCAGCATTCCATATTATCGTTGAGGATGACCTTCATTAAAGCGCTACTTGTCAAGTACAACTAAGCCAGGATTGTTGAGCATACACCTGTCTAGAATTCTTTCGTAATCCGCCAGCGGTCATCGTGTCGTCTTAGTACCAATGTTTTTTTCGCTGTTTCTTGATGAGTGTTCGACTTGTAATGCTGAGTAAAGGACAGGGTAGCCTGATTCTGATTGAATTCAAGAACTTTTATAGATTCAATTCGGATCCTAATATATTCAACCTCGGAAAAAATGCGGGACTTTGTCTTTTTCCAGGTATTGAGGTCTAATCCCCCACTTGGCATAAAGTCCGCGTCATAGTGGTCAAAATATGCTTTGATATCCATCTTAGACCAATCAATACTCCAAGACCGCAAAAAATCCATGATTTTGTCTCTGGAATCATCCTCTGACATTGTATTTTGTTTGCTGTTCTGAGCACTATTCAATATGGGTGGCTGTTTTGTAGAAGGGGTAGGATTTGTTGTCGCTGATTCGAGATTTTCGCTCGCTAAACGGTAAAATCTCTGACTCAGGTCTGCTTTTGAACCCAGCATTTTATCCGAGGGTGACTGATTTTGCCCTTTGACATATGTTTCTCTGGCGACTTGTATATAAGTGTCGCCGAGATTTTCGTATGCGCGACTGAATTTGGGAAACTTTGCAATAGTTTCACTAAAAATTTCGATTGCCTTCTGATATTCTTTCTTGAGTTGGTATATCACACCAAGGTTATTCATCGGTTCGGGATTTTGCGGCAATGACTGGATGAGATTGAGATAGAATTCTTCGGCCTGATCGAGTCTACGCAATCGAATTAAAATGAATCCCTTTTGAAGAAGCAGTCGAGTATTTTTTGAGTCAGCTGCAAGGCCGGATTCTGCTTCGAGTAAAGCATTTTTATATTCTCCCTTTGACAGCAGCCGTTCCACGATCTCTGGACTACTTGCGTTCGCTGTCAAAGCTGCTAGAAGCAGACCGGCCGCAAGAATTATTCGATACAGATTCACCATTGATACGATGGTTATTGGTTAGCTGAATTATATCTCCGTTTGGGTAACGAGTGCCTAACGACTGCGCGGGAGATATACTTATTGTTCAGAAAATAATTTGAGTATAAGACTCATTCGAGGAAGTATACATTGGAGAATAAAAAACGGGAGGCATTTGTTGACGACCTGTCACACGATGGCAGAGGAGTACTAAGGCTGGATGGAAAAGTGTATTTCGTTCCAGGAGCGTTACCCGGGGAAAAAATAGAATTTGAACCTTTTCGTAAGCGCCGGGGTCAATTTGTTGGCAGGTTATTGTCGGTGCTGTCTGCTTCGCCGCATCGTGTACAACCAGCATGCGAGTATTTCGGCACATGCGGAGGTTGCACCCTACAACATCTCGCCCCGAACCAACAGCTTGCCTACAAGGAGAAAACGTTGCTTGGGAATCTTTCTCGTATTGGGCGGGTTGAACCTGAAAACCTCTTACCCGCTCTTAGTGGAGAAAACTGGCATTATCGACGTAAGGCCAGGCCTGGAGTTAAGTACGTTCCGAAGAAGGGAGGGGTGTTGGTGGGCTTCCGTGAGCTGGGCAATAGTTATCTCACTTCGCTAAGACAATGTAAAACTTTGGAGCAGCGATTGTCCGATTTACTCGATCCTTTGCACCAGGTCATCGCCCAGACAAGCGGCTTCCAGCAGGTTCCGCAATTAGAGTTTGCAGCCGGTGACAATGCAATCGCCGTAGTGTTAAGGCATTTACAACCGCTTAATTCAAAAGATTTGGATTTACTCACAAAATTTGCGCAACATCATCAAGTGCAGCTATTTCTTCAATCAGGCGGACTGGACACCATAAATCCGTTGTGGCCCGAAGATCCGATACCTCTCAATTACCTGTTACCAGATTTTGACCTGTCTATCGAATTTTCTCCCTCGGATTTTATTCAGGTCAATGGAACTATAAACCAGTCTCTTATTCAGCAGGCGATAGATTTTCTCGATCTAAAAGCACCAGACAGCGTACTCGACCTGTTCTGTGGATTAGGTAATTTTACATTACCTGTAGCGAGATCCGGAGTGCCCGTGACCGGCGTTGAAGGAGAGCACAGATTGGTGAAAAAGGGCAGGGCAAATGCGGCTAAGAATAATCTTGACAACGTCAAATTCATTGAAATGAATCTTGCTGGCGAATCGATCCTCGAGCTTGGATCATCCAATTATAATAAATTACTCCTGGACCCACCGCGATCTGGTGCTGATGAAGTATTAAAGCATCTGGTACCTAAAATCCGCCCACAGAAGATAGTCTATGTGTCTTGCAATCCTGCGACCCTTGCCAGGGATGCCGAAACGCTAGTCCATGGGTATGGATATCGGTTCACTCATGCTGGTGCGATAGATATGTTCCCGCACACAGCTCATATTGAGTCCATGGGTGTTTTCGAATCTGGCGACGTTTAGCGCTATTTTCTGTTACCAATATCGTCGGGGATGGTGTGTTCTGCCTTCTCCATATTCGGTGCATTGCGATGATCGACCGATGACTTGGCAGATTGCATTGGCCCGGTATTTATCTGGTTCGAATGGGTGTCAGATGGTGGCATTGAGGCATCACTGCCGGCAGCAGAGTTTGCCCGGTTAGAGCTGCTAGCGCGTCCTTGCGGCGCATCTGATTTATTATCAGTTGGTGTTCCAGATTGAGTCGTGGGCTTAGACTTTTGCGGCCCACCTCGTCCACGGTTCTGACCCCGGTTCATTGACGAACGTTCGCCACTAGACTGCTCTTGTGGCTGGTTCTGCTGGGCCGGTTTATTCTTAGGCGCGGGGCGTGATCGACCTTGCTTTCGAGTGGCCTCATTATCTTGACCCTGCTGGGGACCGCCGCGGTTAACGTTGCTACTTTGAGCGCCTTGATTACCGGTCTTTCGTCGGCCTTGTCCACGGGGTTGCTGACCATCTCCGCCCGATTGCTGGCCACGACCGCCCTGACTCTGCTTTCGCTTCACTTTTTGATCACTGCCTTTTCGGGGACCGCCTTGTCTACTCCCTGTTTCTGACCCTTGTCCTTGTTTTCGGGCGCCTCCTGAGCGGTCTCTTCTACCTCTGTTTTGATTGCCTTGGCGTTCAGTCGAATCGAAATTTCGGGGCTGCTTATGGTTACTCGGGGTTTTGCTTTGCTCTGCAACTTCATCCCCAGTTCGGGCTTCCTCGGAGGTGGAACCAAAAAGAGATCTTGCAATCCTCTGCAACAATCCAACGGATTCGCTGCTATCCAGTTCGCTTTCAGTTGATGCGGGCTGTGGTTTTACAGGAGCCGGAGGCGCAGCATGATTAATTTGATCAATCTCTATACTGGGCTTTACTGCCTTAGTCGATTTCAAGGCTTCTGTCGGATGCTGTTCTTGTTTTTCGATCTTTATTACTTGTTTATAACTGGGAACTCCACTCAGTTGGTCGAGTTCTTCGCTGCGAAGTCTTCGAAGCTCAAAATGTGGGCTGGCAAGTTCATCGCTAGGTACGATAATAACTCTTGACGCCAGCCTGGCCTCAAGCTGATTGAGTTCGTGTCTTTTTTCATTCAGAAGGTAAGTTGCCATGTCTAGAGGCAAAGCGACCTGAATGGCTTCAGTATTTTCCTTTAACGCCTCGTCTTCAATCAATCTAAGTAGGTTGAGTGACGAAGAAACGACGCTGCGGATAGTCCCTGTGCCATCGCAGCGTGGGCAGATTCTATAATTGGAATCACTGATCGAGGCCCTAAGACGCTGGCGAGACATTTCGAGTAATCCGAAGCGGGATATTTTTCCTACTTGAACTCGAGCCCGATCAGGTCTAAGTGCTTCCTTCAGCCTGTTTTCGACAGAACGTTGGTTTTTGTTCGCACTCATATCAATCAGATCAATAACGACAAGACCGCCTATATCTCGAATTCTAAGTTGCCTTGCGACTTCTTCGACAGCCTCAAGGTTGGTATGAAAAGCTGTTTCTTCTATATCGCCCCCTTTGGTTGCCCGAGCAGAGTTGACATCTATCGAGATCAAAGCTTCAGTATGGTCGATGACGATGGAGCCTCCCGAAGGCAAGCTCACTTCGCGAGTGAAGGCGGATTCAATTTGATTTTCAATCTGAAAACGCGAAAATAATGGCACTGAATCATCATAGTACTTAAGCCGCGTAAGGTTATGCGGCATGACTTGGGTCATAAATCTCTGAGCACGCTCATAGATCTCTGAATCATCGATTACTATTTCGGCAATATCAGCGCTCAAGTGATCCCGAATCGTACGAACAATTAGGTTACTTTCCTGGTAGATCAAGAACGGAGCTTTGCGGGTGTCGGCAGCGACTTCGATGGAGCGCCATAGCTTCTCAAGGAAATCAAGGTCCCATTGCAATTCTTCTGTGGTGCGACCGATTCCCGCAGTGCGCGCGATGAGTGCATGGTCTGAATCTATTTCGAGAGTAGCCAGAGCGTCACGGAGCTCGGTACGGTCTTCACCTGAAATCCGTCTCGAGATTCCACCCCCTTTTGGGTTGTTTGGCATCAATACAATAAAACGACCTGCCAGGCTGATAAAAGTAGTCAGGGCAGCGCCTTTCGTGCCTCTTTCGTCCTTATCTACTTGGACGATCATCTCCTGGCCCTCTTTGATAACCGTATCAATCTTAACGTTGCTGATTGGAGTCCGTGAGTCATAATTCTGGAAGTAGGCACGGTAGATCTCCTTTAGGGGCAGAAATCCGTGTTTATCCGCTCCGTAGTCGACAAAGGCTGCTTCGAGGCTGGGTTCAACTTTTGTGACCACAGCTTTGTAAATATTTCCTTTTTTCTCATTCCTTATTGCTGACTCAATATCCAGGTCGAGTAGCTTCTGACCATCGACAATTGCAACCCGCAGTTCTTCAGCATGGGTTGCGTTAAATAACATTCTTTTCATTACATTTTCCTTTTACAATGCAATATAAATCAATAGGTTAATTTATATATGCAATGCATTACTTTACCTTGTGATCAACAAGGAAGCACGTTAACAATATTGAGAATATCGGGAAAGAAACCCTTAGGTACGCTGACCGACGGTATAACTCCGTAAATGGTCAGGTATTAGCCGGCGAGTGACAATGCAATCAGCATGCACACACCGATGAACTGACTTTGAGGCAGCGCAAGCGAATCAGCATGGACCGGTTAGCTCTATTTTAGAGCCAGCTTCTGTTCTTGCTATCCAATTTGCGCGCCATGGTTTAGATCTGGACCTGAATAAATCCACTCCACCACTCCTTCCACGAATGCACCGTGGTATTGGCCTGTTTAGCGCTCCTATCAACGCAGCACAGCGTCATCAGCCAAAAGCGTTATATCAAAATACGCCGGATACGGGAATTTGGTCGCTGCTAACCAAATATATTGTCGTTTGACAATTAATCATCCCGCAAAAATCAAAATCAGCACATTCCGCTCTACCCTGGAGTTACCCCTTGATCTGCAGTGGGGCGTCCACCTGTCAGGATTCCATAGAAAATCCGTGGTTTAACCTTAACTTAGGTGTATTTACCTATGAGTGATAACGGTTTAGTGTAAGTACCTGTAGCTTTTCAGCCCCGGACGTTCTCCGCCCGTTGTCTGGCACTGGATACTGGAAAGAGGTATTGCTCGTTCTTTTTTAGCAGTGCCAGGATCAATCTTTTCTCGTCGCTAGAGTAAACAGATAACACTTCCCATTTAATCCCCGACCGGGAGAATATATCAAGGCCATTACTTTATTACAATTATATTATTTTGGCACCTGAACGGGTTCCGTATAAATGATCGATTTGGCTTATAAAGCCTTGTCAGGCGTGCTCCGATCATTGTCGGTGGCAATTGTATTCGAGCACTCGTCTGTGTACACTCCCGCGCTCGCGACAGGCGCGTAGCTCAGTTGGTTAGAGCGCTACCTTGACATGGTAGAGGTCGTTGGTTCGACTCCAATCGCGCCTACCAGTACATGCCAGCTTGCGGGCGCCTCCGGCGCCCGCAGCTTTTTCCGTGAACGCCACAGTAGACGCCACGACATGCCCGTAATCACCCTGCCGGACCGCAGCCGCCGGGAATACCCGGGGCCGATTTCCGTCGCCGACGTGGCGGCGGACATAGGCGCCGGGCTGGCGAAAGCCGCCCTGGCCGGCCGCGTGGACGAGCGGCTGGTCGACACCTCCCACATCATCGACCGGGACGCTCAGCTGGCCATCGTGACCGGGCGCGACGACGACGGCCTGGAAATCATTCGCCACTCCACCGCGCATTTGCTGGCGCAGGCCGTGAAGGCGTTGTACCCGGAGACCCAGGTCACCATCGGCCCGGTCATCGAGGACGGCTTCTACTACGATTTTGCCCGCGAGGAGCGCTTTACGCCTGATGACCTCGAGGCCATAGAAAAGAAGATGGCCGAGCTCGCCAAGGCAGACCTTGCCGTGCAGCGCGAGGTCTGGGATCGGGATGAGGCCGTGGCGTATTTCGCCGACCAGGGTGAGCACTACAAAGCCGAAATCATCAGCTCTATTCCCGCCGATGAAGAAGTGGGCCTTTACGGGCAGGGCGACTGGAAGGACCTGTGCCGCGGGCCCCACGTGCCGAGCACGGGCCTGCTGAAGGCTTTCAAGTTAACCAAGCTGGCCGGCGCCTATTGGCGTGGCGACTCGAACAACGAGATGCTGCAGCGGATCTACGGCACTGCGTGGGCAGACAAGAAGGCCCTGAAGGCTTACCTGCACCAGCTGGAGGAGGCCGAGAAGCGCGACCACCGCCGCTTCGGCAAGGTCATGGATCTCTTCCACTTCCAGGACGAGGCCCCCGGCCTGGTGTTCTGGCACGACAAGGGCTGGCGGATTTACCAGGTCATTCGCAACTACGTCCGCGAACGGCTAGCCGAGAACGGGTACGAAGAGGTCAATACCCCGCAGATTGTCGACCGGAGTCTCTGGGAGCGGTCGGGCCACTGGGACAAGTTCCGCGAGAACATGTTCACCACGGGCGACGAGGACCACCGGGTCTACGCCGTGAAGCCCATGAACTGTCCCTGCCACATCCAGATATATAACCGGTCGCTGCATAGCTACCGCGACCTGCCGCTGCGCATGGCCGAGTTTGGCTCCTGCCACCGCAACGAGCCCAGCGGCACGCTGCACGGCCTGATGAGGGTGCGCGGCTTCGTGCAGGACGACGCCCACATTTTCTGCACCGAAGACCAGGTGCAGTCGGAATGCAGCGCGTTCATCGACCTGCTGTTCAGCGTGTACCAGGATTTCGGGTTTACGGATATCTCCACCAAGCTTTCGACTCGCCCGGAGCAGCGGGTGGGGGAAGATGCGCAGTGGGACAAGGCGGAGGCAGCCCTGCAGGCGGCGCTGGAGGCCAAGGGCCTGCCCTGGGGGCTGCAACCGGGCGAAGGTGCATTCTATGGCCCCAAAATCGAGTTCAACCTGCGCGACAGCATCGGCCGGATCTGGCAGCTGGGCACCATCCAGCTCGATTTCTCGATGCCGGAGCGCCTGGGCGCCACCTATGTGGCCGAGGACGGCAGCCGGCAGACCCCGGTCATGCTCCACCGGGCGATCCTGGGGTCTTTCGAGCGTTTCATCGGCATTCTCATAGAGCATTACGCAGGCAATCTGCCCCCGTGGCTGGCGCCGGTACAGGCGGTTTTGCTCAACATTACCGACCGCCAGGATGGCTATGTCCGGACCGTTGAGGAAATGCTGAAAAATCAGGGGTTTCGGATTACGGCCGACTTGAGAAACGAGAAAATCGGCTATAAAATCCGCGAGCACACGTTGCAGCGCGTCCCGTATCTGCTGGTCATCGGCGACCGGGAGGCGGCAAGCAACACATTGGCCGTGCGCACGCGAAGCGGCGAAGACCTGGGTAGCATGACGATCGACGAGTTCGCCACCCACCTTCGGGCCGAACTGGCGGGCCGCGGCCGTACTCTTATGGAGGACTGAAATATCGCTGCGACAAAACGCGCTCGCCGAAACACTGAGATCGAGGTCGATGAAGTTCGCGTCATCGGCGCAGATGGAGAACAAGTCGGCGTGATGAGCCTGGATGCGGCACTGGCATTGGCCAAGGAACAGACTCTGGACTTGGTGGAGGTATCGCCGAATGCCGAGCCTCCGGTGTGCCGGGTCATGGATTTCGGCAAATTCCAGTTCGAGCAGAGCAAGAAGGCCAACGCGTCGAAGCACAAGCAGAAGCGAACCCAGATCAAGGAAGTGAAGTTTCGGCCTGGAACCGAGGAGGGCGACTACCAGGTCAAGATGCGTAACCTCGTTCGCTTCCTGACACAAGGCGATAAAGCGAAGATTACATTGCGCTATCGAGGCCGCGAGATGGCGCATCAGGAACTTGGTGTCAAGTTGCTGAAAAGAGTGGAAGCAGACCTGTCAGAGCTGGCGACGGTCGAACAGTTTCCGAAAATGGAAGGCCGGCAGCTAATCATGGTGATGGCACCAAAGAAAAAGTGAGTGACGAAGCGCGGCGCCTGGCAGCGTCGCGGCCTCGCAGTCCGCCTGCCCCGGTCCACGGATGCGGAAGCGCTTCCTCCGCACCGGCAAGGGCCGCTATAAACGCGCCCAGTCGCACCTCAACCACATCCTGACGAAGAAGAGCTCCAAGCGGAAGCGTCACCTGCGCGCGGCGGCGCATGTTTGCGAAGCCGATCTGCCGGGCGTCCGCAAGCTGATGCCCAACTGAGCGGCCTGCCGCCAGTCAAAATCTAAAGGAGTTCATCATGGCAAGAGTCAAACGGGGCGTTATCGCCCGGGCCCGCCGCAAGGGGGTCCTGAAAAAAGCAAAGGGCTACTACGGGGCGCGCAGCAAAGTCTTCCGCGTGGCGAAGCAGGCCGTTACCAAGGCGGGCCAGTACGCTTACCGGGACCGGCGGCAGCGCAAGCGCCAGTTCCGCGCGCTGTGGATCACGCGCATCAATGCGGCAGCCAGGCTCCACGGTATGTCGTACAGCCGCTTCATCAACGGCCTGAATCAGGCTGGTATTGAAGTCGACCGCAAGATCCTCGCGGACCTGGCGGTGGACGATGCGGCCGCCTTTGGCGCCCTGGCCGAACAGGCCAAGGCGGCACTCGGCACGAACTGACGTCCACCGCGCCCCGGCCAGGGACGGCCCGCGGAGCGGAGCCGGGAACAAGGGGATGCAAGAACTCGATCAATTGCTGAGCCGCGCCCTCGCGGAAGTGAGTGGTGCGCCTGATCTGGCAGCGCTGGATCAGGCTCGCGTGCAATTCCTGGGCAAGAAAGGCGAGCTCACCGATCAGTTGAAGCAGCTGGGCAGCTTGCCAGCGGAGCAGCGGCCCTCGGCCGGGCAGGCCATCAATCAGGCCAAGCAGACGCTGAAAACGGCCATTAACGAACGCCGCGACACCCTGGAATCGGCGCGCCTGGACGCAGAACTGGCAGCCGGGGCCGTGGATCCAACGCTGCCTGGCCGCGGCCAGGTGCCCGGTGGGCTGCATCCCGTGACGCGCACGCTGGAACGTATCGAAGCCATTTTCCGCGGCGCCGGCTTTGCCGTGCACGATGGGCCCCAGGTGGAAGACGACTTCCATAACTTCACGGCGTTGAACATTCCGGAGGAACATCCGGCGCGGGCGATGCACGACACCTTTTATTTCGCCGACGGACGGCTGTTGCGCACGCACACCTCGCCCGTGCAGATCCGCGAGATGGCCAGGCAGGGCGCCCCGATACGCCTGATCGCGCCCGGGCGGGTATATCGCTGCGATTCGGACCAGACCCATACGCCAATGTTCCACCAGGTAGAAGGCCTGGTGGTGGACCGCGGCGTGAGCTTTGCTCACCTGAAGGCGGTCCTGCACGAGTTTGTCGAAGTCTTCTTCGAGCGCCCGGCAACGCTGCGTTTCCGGCCGTCCTATTTTCCGTTCACCGAACCGTCGGCAGAGGTCGACGTGCTGTCGGATGCGGGCCGCTGGCTGGAGATTCTCGGCTGCGGCATGGTGCACCCGAACGTACTGCGCAACGTCGATATCGACCCCGAGGAGTACACCGGCTATGCCTTCGGTATGGGCGTAGAGCGCCTGGCAATGCTTCGCTACGGTGTCGATGATCTGCGCCTGTTCTTCGACAACGACCTGCAGTTCCTGCGCCAGTTCCGGTAAACGCGCCATGAAAATCAGCGAACAATGGCTGCGCGAGTGGCTGGATACAGAACTGGATGCCGCTGCCCTTGCCGACCGGTTGACCAGCCTGGGCCTGGAAGTCGACAGCGTGGAGCCACTCGGCGCCGGGCTCGATCAGGTGGTGGTTGGCCGGGTGCTTGAGGTGCTGCCGCATCCCAATGCAGATCGGCTGTCACTGTGCCGGGTGGATGCGGGTACCGGAGCGCCGCTGCAGATCGTCTGTGGCGCGCCGAATGTCGAAGCTGAGCGCAGTTATCCGGTGGCGCTGGTAGGCGCCACCCTCCCGGGTGGGCTCGAAATCCGGGGCACGGAGATTCGCGATGTGCGGTCTGAAGGCATGTTGTGTTCCGCAGTGGAACTCGGCCTCACGGATGACGCTGATGGCCTGCTGGAACTGACCGACGAGTCGCCACCCGGGACCGCGATCACCGACGCTCTGGGCCTCGATGACGTGATCATAGACGTGGATCTGACACCCAACCGGGCCGACTGCTTTTCCATGCTTGGCGTGGCCCGTGACCTGTCTGCCGGGCTAGGGATAGACCTCAAATTGCCGCGCACGCTGCCGGTGTTGCCGGTGATGGACGAGACATTTCCCATTGATGTCACTGCGCCGGATGCCTGCCCGCGTTTTGCCGGGCGGGTCATCCGGGATCTCGATGCCAGTGCCAACAGTCCCACCTGGCTGAAAGAGCGTTTGCGCCGCGCAGGCCTGAGGCCCATCCAGGCGATCGTCGATGTCACCAACTATGTGATGCTCGAATACGGCCAGCCGATGCACGCCTACGACCTGGAGCGCCTGAACGGTCGGGTGGACGCCCGCTTGGCCAGAGCGGGTGAGCGCGTCGACCTGCTCGATGGGCGCAACGTCGAACTCGACGATGATGTGCTGGTGATCGCCGATGACACAGGCCCGGTGGCAATGGCCGGCGTCATGGGCGGGGCGGCCAGTGCGGTGGATAAACACACCACGCATGTGTTCCTGGAGTCGGCATTTTTCGCCCCGGCAGCCGTCGCGGGTCGCGCACGACGCTATGGAATGCATACCGATGCATCCATGCGTTTCGAGCGCGGCGTAGATCCGGCGCACCAGGGTCGGGCCGTGGAGCGGGCCACCGCGCTGCTGCTCGAAATTGCCGGCGGCCGGCCCGGGCCACTGCTCGAGGTGGTAAACGAAACTTACCTGCCCGCCCATGGCTCGGTGGCCTTGCGGCGGGCACGACTCGCGCAGCTACTGGGTGTCGATATCCCGGATCAAGTCGTGAGCGATATCCTGCGCGGACTCGACATGCGCGTGGAAACGACGGACGTTGGCTGGGCCGTCAGCGCGCCGCCGTCACGTTTTGATATTGCGCTGGAAGTCGACCTGATCGAGGAAGTGGCACGAGTCTTCGGCTACGACCAGATCCCGGAACAGACCGGCGCCATGCCCGGCAGCCTGCCCAGCGTTACGGAGTCGGCCGTCTCGCTAAGCCGCGCGCGGGCAGTCCTGGTGGATGCCGGCTACCAGGAAGCCGTGACCTGGAGCTTTGTGGATGCCGAACTGGACCGTCGCTTCGCGGGCGGCCGGGATGCCCTGGCGCTGGCCAATCCCATTGCGAGCCACCTGGCGGTGATGCGCCAGTCCCTGTGGCCGGGCCTGTGCCAGGCAGCGGCGTACAATCTCGCTCGCCAGCAAGAGCGCGTGTTACTCTTTGAGTCCGGTGTAAGGTTTATCCAACAAAACAATGAATTACTTGAGGAAAATATGATCGCCGGGCTGGCTACTGGCCCACGGCTTCCAGAGCAGTGGGACGCGCCTGCGACTAGCGCGGATCTATTTGACATAAAGTGTGTTATCGAGTCTCTGGCCGGCTTGAGCGGCGACCCCGAGTCTTTTGAATTCCGAGCTGCGAAGCACCCGGCCTTGCGCCCTGGGCGCAGTGCCGAAGTGCTGCGATTCGGTCGGCGCATCGGCAACTTCGGCGAACTGCACCCGACCCTGGCAAAGGCCCTCGACCTGCCGGCAGCACCGCTGTTATTCGAGCTGCTTGCCGGGCCCCTGCTGGCAGCCGTACCGCCACGATACCGTCCGGTTTCGAGGTTCCCGGCGGTGCGCCGTGACCTGGCCGTCGTAGTGGGTCAGGACGTCCCGGCAGGAGAGTTACTGACCGCGATCCGGTTGGAAGTTGGAACACGTCTTGCCGAGCTTCGTGTATTCGATGTTTACACGGGCGAGAAGGTCGAGACTGGTTCTAAGAGTGTGGCTTTGGGCTTGATTTTGCAGGATACATCCCGCACGCTAACCGACGCCGAGGTAGAAGGAATCATGCACGGTGTCGTGGGTTGCCTGGCCCGCGAATTCAACGCCGCGATTCGAGAATAATAGTTATGGCATTGACCAAAGCGGAAATGGCAGAGTCCCTGTTCAATGAACTCGGGCTCAATAAACGCGAAGCGCGGGAACTCGTTGACGTATTCTTCGAAGATCTGCGGGCCGCGCTGGCCAGTGGTGAACAGGTGAAGCTTTCAGGCTTCGGTAATTTCGATCTGCGGGATAAGAACCAAAGGCCGGGACGGAACCCGAAAACGGGAGAAGAAATCCCGATCACTGCACGACGTGTGGTGACCTTCCGGCCCGGACAAAAACTAAAAGCCCGAGTAGATGCATATGCTGGAACCGGGGAATAACGACGAACTTCCTCCAATCCCGGGTAAGCGCTATTTCACGATAGGTGAAGTCAGCGATCTCTGCGCAGTCAAACCCCATGTGCTGCGCTACTGGGAGCAGGAATTTCCACAACTGAAGCCTGTGAAACGCAGGGGCAACCGGCGTTATTACCAGCGCCAGGATGTCATCGTAATCCGCCAGATCCGGAGCCTCCTCTACGACGAGGGTTTCACGATTGGTGGCGCCCGACAGCGGTTGATGGGCGAAGAGGCCAAGACCGACGTGTCGCAGAGCCAGCAGATCATCAAGCAGTTGCGCATGGAGCTGGAAGAGGTCCTGAAGCTGCTGCGGCGCTAGCCGTCTCAGCCCGCCCCGCTTGGGGTATCATCCGCAGCGTCCGCCGCGGGCCGATCGGCCCTGTTAACCGGTGTGGCAAGGTTTCTCCCGGTCGGGGCGTGGCGCAGCCTGGTAGCGCACCTGCATGGGGTGCAGGGGGTCGGAGGTTCGAATCCTCTCGCCCCGACCAAAGAAATCTCTAAGGTGTCCTGACCCACGCGCTTGGAAGAATCCAGGCCCATGGGGGCCTTCCGGCGTTACCGGAAAAGTCTTGCGCCCGAGGCGCTGGTAAACACCACACCAAGTTTGGGCGCGAATCAACAGGCCTCAGGCCACGCCCTCAAACATCTATCGACTGTGGCAAATGCACCCGCGACATCGCGGCAAGCTCCGCACTGGCCCGATCAGTTATCCAGCATCTCCAGGACACCAATCAGAACGACGGCAAAGGCCAGCAGGACAACCCAGATAGTGATCATTATTCTGTCCCCCAGAACGTCCATTGGACGCCGGCGGGCGCAGCGAAACTGTGACGCGCGTCACATTCCGGGGGTGCCTGCGGCATAATCGTGAGTCGCAGGGGAGAGTTCATGGCGCCACAACACTCGGGAGCAGGCGACACCCGCCACCCGTTCTTTCTCGGCATGCTGGTGCTCGCCACGGTGGCCTTCGGAGCGCTGTTGCTGGGCTTCTGGCAACCGATTTTCTGGGCCATCGTACTCGGCATCCTGTTCCTGCCCGTGAAAGACCGCATTGGCAGGAAGCTGCCGCAACAACCGTCGCTGGTGGCCGCACTCACCGTGGTGCTGATCTTTTTTACCGTGCTGATGCCGGCACTGCTGGTGGCTTCTGCGGTGGCCTCTGAAGCGACGCAGCTGCTTGCGCGCATCCAGGACGGCGACTTGGATCCGGGCGTCGTGCTCGAATGGTTGCAGAACCTGGTGCCGCCGATTACCGATTGGGCCGGCAGGTTCGGTATCAACCTGGCCGAGTGGCAGGACAAGCTGTCTGGTGCCGCATTGAAGGGCAGCCAGTTCGTTGCCTCCCTGGCATTAACGGCCGGCCAGAACGTGGCCCGCTTTGTTGTCATGTTTTTTCTAATGCTCTACGTGCTGTTCTTCGTGGTTCGCGACGGAGAGGCGGTGCTCGGTCACGTGGAGCAGGCGATGCCCCTGCCAGACGCCCTGGAACGCCAGCTGGGGCATAAATTCGCCGAGGTGTCGAGGGCGACGCTCAAGGGCACGATCATTGTCGGCATCGTGCAGGGGGCGCTGGGCGGCACTATTTTTGCCCTCCTCGGCATCCAGGGCGCCGCGTTCTGGGGCTGCGTGATGGTGATCCTGTCCGTGGTGCCGGCCATCGGCCCCGGGCTGGTCTGGTTTCCGGCCGCCATCATCCTGATCGCCGCCGGCTCGTTGACCCAGGGCCTGATCCTGATCGCTTACGGCGTGCTGGTGATCGGGCTTGTCGACAACCTGCTGCGGCCCTTGCTGGTGGGCCGTGATACGAAGATGCCCGACTACCTCGTGCTGCTGTCGACCCTGGGCGGTCTGGCGATGTTCGGGATTACCGGCTTCGTGCTGGGGCCGATCGTGGCCGCACTGTTCCTGACCGTGTGGCAAATGTTCGAGGCCGAGTCGAATGCGGCCAAAGTGTCAGCGGAAGTGCGCGAGCCACAGGCCGTGGATGACCGGTAGCCGCCTCTGCCGCGCAATCCGCCTTTGAGGCTAGCGGGTCGGCAGCCCCTCGCGGACCATCTGGCCGGCCGTTTCCAGCTCCTGGTGACTCGTCCTGAGCAGCCGGTCTTCGATACCCAGCAGAATCGGGTCCGCGGCGCGCCGGTAGATATTGATCTTGGCGTTGTATGCAAAGCGCGTGAGCCCGTGCTTGTCTTTCACCGCAAGGCGGCGAACGGTGAAGGTGCCATCTTCGCGGGCTTCACCGGTCAGGTAGCACTTGATCGACTCAATGGCATCGCCTGACAGTTCCAGCCCGTTCAGCCGCGCCAGGCTAGCCTGGGCCTGCTCGACAAAATCGATGGAGTCCATGCGTACACCGTCCGTCTGACCCGGCAGCGGGGCGGTAGGACAACCGTCGAATTCCCCCACCATGACCTGGCCCGGCATCGCGCGCTCGACCATCCGAGCGAGATCGATGGTGACTTCGCCGACGAGGTCCGTGTACAGCGTCGGATTCAGACCCTCGGCGTGGAAGAACTCGTAGCAGCTGCCGACATGAAACGCGGCCCGCAGGGCTGGCACGGTTCGGCCCTGGGCCTTGCTGCACGCAATAGCATTGTCGGCCAGCACGAGATTCATAAAGTGGTACAGGTGCGTGTTGGCCGAACTGCCGACTTCACGGTTCCAGATGTAGAAGCCATCGCCCGTGCTGGAGCGCGCGAAATCGATGTGCATGGCACTGTCCAGCATTTTGCTGTGCGCAGAATTCAGCGAGTGAGACAGGCTGTTCAGCTGAGTCATTTGCTCGAAGGGGCTCAGCAGGCCAAAGCCGACGATGTCGAACAGCGCCACGGCCCGGCCGGCCGCGTAGCTCACGCTGTAGCGCCGCACCAGCCGGTCGATGAGTTCCGCTTCGTTGGGCGAATCGAGCAGCGGCTGGCGCAATGCGAGGCGCACCGGTTCAGTACCCAGCAGCCGGGCTGCGTTGCCGATCTGCCGCTCCGAGAAACGCCGCGAGCCGGACAGCATCCGGGTGATAAAAGTCTGCGACTCGTCGTCCGGCAGTTCGCTGCGCGTGGCGATGGCGTAGTCGGCGATCCGGTAGTGGGGCACCACCAGCAGCAGGACTTCTCGGCCCTGGGGGCTCCACGCGAGCACGAAATTCCGGCCCAGGCCCCAATGGCCATGCAGCTGCCGGTCCAGGTCAATCAGGCAGCTGCGCTGGCGCAGGTTCAGCGTCGCATCCAGGCTCAGGAGCTGCGAGGCAGGTCCGGGGTCGGAATGCTGACTGCTGGCGGGCAGTTGCGGTTGAATGAATTCCTCCATGGGCCTCGCTGAGCGGTACTCGTATCCCTGTCCTGTCGGACATACCATGGGCGAGATGGGAACCGTAAAGCAACGCGCGGCGCCAACGCAAGACGTCGAGGCGCTCCTGGGCCGTTTGCGCAGCATTGTCGGCCCGCAGGCGGTGTTAACAGATCCGGAGGCCCTGGAGCCCCACTTGACGGAATGGCGCGGCCTCTATCGCGGTGCGGCCACCGCCCTGGTGGAGCCGGGGACTACGGCCGAGGCGGCGAATGTGGTGGCCGCCTGCGCCGCGGCCAGGGTCGCCATGGTGCCCCAGGGTGGTAACACGGGCCTGGTCGGAGGCGCCATCGCCCAGGCCCGGGCCGGGCACCCGGAAATTATCCTCGGCGCTCGCCGGCTGAACCGGATCCGGGACGTGGATGCGGCGAACTACACGATGACGGTAGAAGCCGGCTGTGTGCTTGCCGATCTGCAGGCGGCGGCGGAAGAGGCCAACCGGCTCTTCCCGCTGAGCCTCGGCGCGGAGGGTACCTGCCAGATCGGCGGCAATATCTCGACTAACGCGGGCGGTATCAACGTCCTCCGCTACGGCAGTGCGCGTGACCTCGTGCTGGGCCTGGAGGTCGTGCTGCCCGACGGTCGCGTCTACGACGCGCTGCGTGCCCTGCGCAAAGACAACACCGGCTATGACCTGAAACAGCTGTTCATCGGCGCCGAGGGTACGCTCGGATTCGTGACGGCAGCGGTCTGCAAGCTCTACCCGCGGCCGGGCAGCGTGGCGACGGCGATGCTGGCGGTAGCCGACCCTGCGGCCGCCATCGAACTGCACAGTCGCGCGCGCGATGAACTGGGCGGCGCACTGGCTGCGTTCGAGCTCATTGGGCGACTGCCGCTGCAACTCGTGCTGGAGCATGTACCCGGTACCCGCGAGCCGCTGGACGGCGCCCACGACTGGTATGTGCTACTCGAACTGGCTCCGGCGGGCGCGGATGCGCAGGATCAGCTGGAGCACTTCCTGGCCCGGCGGCACGCCGCGGGTGAGATTGGCGACGCTATGCTTGCGCATAGCGGGGCGCAGCGCGATGCGTTGTGGCGCCTGCGCCATTCCATCTCCGAGGCAGAGAAGCACGGTGGCGCCGGCATCAAGCACGATGTGTCCGTGCCGGTATCACGCGTGGCCGAATTCATCGACGCGGCCAGCGCCGCGGCCCTGGCCGAAGTGCCCGGTGCCAGGGTGGTCGCCTTCGGCCATCTCGGCGACGGCAACATTCATTTCAACCTGCAGCAGCCGCCGGGCATGGATCGGGCGGCCTTCCTGGATCGTTGGGAGGCCGTGTCCCGGGTGGTGCACACCACGGCCCACGAATTCAGCGGCAGTTTCAGCGCCGAGCACGGCGTGGGCGCCATGAAGCGCGATGAGCTGGCCCGGTTGCGGGGCGGGGTGGAATACGAGCTGATGCGCACGCTGAAACAGACCCTCGATCCCCACGGCCTGATGAATCCCGGCAAGCTGTTCCCGGCCGCCGACTAGGGACAAAGATCGGTTTTACCGCCCCCCGCGTGTAAAATTCACGGCCCTTTGACCCGCAGAGACCGTTTCCATGAGTGATTCCGACCACGAGCACGCTGAAGGCGAGGGCGAAGAGCGGCGCTATTCGAGCGTTGTCGTCGACGGCGTCGAGCAGGCCCCGAGCCGGGCGATGCTGCGGGCAGTGGGCTTTCGCGACGAAGACTTTCAGAAGAGCCAGATCGGCATTGCATCGACCTGGAGCATGGTCACGCCGTGCAACATGCACATTGATGAGCTGGCAAAGGAAGCCGCGGCGGGCGCCAATGAAGCTGGCGGCAAGGCGGTATTGTTCAATACCATCACGGTGTCTGACGGCATTTCCATGGGCACGCCGGGGATGCGGTACTCCCTCATTTCCCGGGAAGTGATCGCCGACTCGATTGAAACGGTGGTGGCCGGCGAAGGTTTCGACGGTTTTGTTGCCATCGGTGGGTGCGACAAGAACATGCCCGGTTGCGTGATGGCCATTGCGCGGCTCGATCGTCCTGCCGTGTTCGTTTACGGCGGCACGATTCAGCCCGGTGCAAAGCGGCGCGACATCGTCAGCGTGTTCGAAGCGGTGGGCGGTCATGCCGGCGGCAAGGTGTCCGATGCCGAACTGCTGGAAGTGGAGCGCACCGCAATCCCGGGGCCCGGTTCCTGTGGTGGCATGTACACCGCGAACACGATGGCCTCGGCCATCGAGGCGCTGGGCCTGAGTCTGCCCAACAGCTCCGCCCAGGATGCCATTTCCGAACACAAGCGCGAAGACAGCCGCAGCGCCGGCGCAGCGGTCATGAACCTGCTGCACCTGGGTATCCGGCCGTCGCACATTCTGACCCGCGACGCTTTTGAAAACGCGATTACTGTGGTGATTGCCCTCGGCGGCAGCACCAACGCGGTGCTGCACCTGCTGGCCATGGCCTACGAGGCGGGTGTGGAACTGAGCCTGGACGATTTCACCCGCATCGGTGCCCGCGTGCCGGTGCTCGCCGACGTGCGTCCGAGCGGCAAGTACGCGATGTCAGAACTGATCGGCATCGGCGGCATCCAGCCGCTGATGAAAATGCTGCTGGACGCGGGGCTGCTGCACGGCGACTGCATGACCGTCACCGGTCGCACGATGGCCGAGAACCTGGCGGACGTTGCGCCTTACCCGGCCGACCAGGATATCGTCAGGTCGCTGGACAATCCCATCAAGAAAGACAGTCACCTGGTGGTGCTGTACGGCAACCTCGCGCCGGAAGGCGCGGTGGCCAAGATCACCGGCAAGGAAGGCACGGAATTTAGCGGCACGGCGCGCGTGTTCAACTCGGAAGAGGAATCGTTACAGGCCATACTCAACGGCACCGTCGTGGCGGGCGACGTCCTGGTGCTGCGCTACGAAGGCCCGCAGGGCGGGCCAGGAATGCGCGAAATGCTGAGTCCGACCAGCGCGATCATGGGCAAGGGCCTGGGCGACAAGGTGGCGCTGATTACCGACGGCCGCTTTTCCGGCGGCAGCCATGGCTTTGTCGTCGGCCATGTCGCACCCGAGGCGGCGGCCGGCGGGCCGCTGGCGCTGGTGCAGGACGGTGACACGATTCGCATCGATGCGGCGGCCAGAACCATCGATCTTGATGTGTCGGCGGACGAACTGGCCCGGCGCCGTGCGGCATGGACGCCACCGGAGCCGCCGGCCGCACCCGGCTTGTTGCGCAAGTATCGCCGGCTGGTGAGTTCCGCGTCCCTGGGCGCGGTGACTACCCGCGACTGACTGCCGCTCGCGCGGCGGGTCTGGACCATGAGTCAATCTGCATCCACAGGCGACCCGCGCTGGCTGGTCATGAAGTTCGGCGGCACGAGCGTCGCCACGGTGGATGGCTGGCGCACAATCGTTGCCCTGATTCGGGCCCGCCGTGAAGCCGGCCTGAGCCCGGTGGTGGTGCACTCGGCGCTGGCCGGAATTTCGAACCGGCTGGAAGATGCGCTGAAGCACGCGGCAGCGGGTACCGGAGGCGACGACGCGGCGGCGATCGCCGCCGCCCATCATGCGCTGGCGGCAGAGCTGCAGGTTGACGGCCCGGCGCTGATCGCAACGGAACTCGCTGAGCTGGAACAGCTGTTGTCCGGCATCCGGCTGGTGCGCGAAGTCAGCCCGCGCGTGCACGCGCGGGTCATGGCGCTGGGTGAGCTGATGGCCAGCCGACTAGGGGCGGCCTACCTGGCATCACAGCAGTTGCCGGTAACGCTCGTCGATGCGCGCGAGGTGCTGGTTGCCAGGGATGAGGGCCATGACAATGAACGCGCCCGTTATCTCGCCGCCAGCTGCGAGTTTGATCCTGACGCCGCCCTGGCGGAGGAATTCGCCGGCGTCGGCGGCGTCATCCTGACCCAGGGCTTCATTGCCCGCACGGCCCAGGGTGACGACGTCTTGCTTGGCCGCGGCGGGTCGGACACCACGGCCGCTTACCTGGCCGCCAAGCTTGAAGCCGAAGGCCTGGAAATCTGGACCGACGTGCCCGGCATGTTCAGCGCCGACCCGCGCGTGGTGCCGGGGGCGAGACTGCTGAAGCAGTTGAGCTACGAAGAGGCGCAGGAAATTGCGTCCACCGGCGGCAGCGTGCTGCATCCGCGCAGCATCAGGCCGGTGCGCCGGCATGGTGTCCCTCTGCGCGTACTTTGCACGCACACCCCGGACAGGGACGGGACGCTGATCACTGCCGTCCCGGTCAGCGATGCGCCGCGCGTAACGGCGCTGTCCAGCCGGGGCGGGATCACGGTGGTGTCCATGGAAACCGTGGGCATGTGGCACGAGGTGGGCTTTCTGACGGAGGCCTTTCGCTGCTTCAGTGACCTGGGTCTGTCCATCGATTTGATTTCCACTGCGGAAAGTAACGTCACCGTCACGCTGGACATTGCCGCGCAGGCGGTGGACGCCGACGTGATGCCGAGGCTGCAGCGGCGCCTGGAACGCCTGTGCCGCGTTGAGATCATTACCAATGCAGAAGTGGTGAGCCTGGTCGGTCGGAAAATTCGCGCTACGCTGCACGAAATCGGTCCGGCGCTGGAGGCTTTCGCCGAGCACCGTATTCACCTGGTCAGCCAGGCGGCGAGCGACCTCAACCTGAGCTTCGTGGTGGAAGAAGGGCAGGCCCACCGACTGCTGCAGGCCCTGCACGCCACGCTCATTCGTCCCGGCCCGCGTGACCCGGTGTTCGGACCCACGTGGGAGGAGTTGCAGGCGGAGTGGGTGCCCGCGGCACCGGCGCCGCCAGCATGGTGGCAGGCGCGCCGGGCCGAGCTGCTGGCCATCGCCGCCGAATCGCCGTCGGCCTACGTCTACGAGCTGGACTCGGTGCGCCACGCGTGCGAGCGGCTGACCGCGCTTGACAACGTCGGCCGGGTTTATTTTGCGATCAAAGCCAACAGCAATGCAGACGTGTTGCGCACGGTGGGCGACGCTGGTGTGAATTTCGAGTGCGTGTCGCCCGGCGAGATCCGTCGCGTGCTGGAGCTGTTTCCGGATCTCGACCGGCAGCGCATCCTGTTCACGCCCAATTTCGCGCCACGTGAGGAATACGAGTTCGCGCTAAGCCAGGGCGTGTTCGTCACCCTCGACAACCTGCACCCGCTGCGTCACTGGGGTGAGGTCTTCCGCGACCGGGACATCATCCTGCGACTGGACACGGGCCAGGGTCGTGGTCACCACGAACACGTGCGGACAGCCGGTGCGCAATCCAAGTTTGGCATTCCGCTGTTCGAGCTCGATGAAGCCCGCGAACTGGCGGCCGCGGTCGGCGCGCGTGTGATCGGGCTGCATGCCCACACCGGCAGCGGCATCCTGAAGGCCGACAACTGGGAAGACGTGGCGCACACGCTGGCGGAGATTGCCGCCGGGTTTCCGGAAGTGCGCTACCTGGACGTGGGCGGCGGCCTGGGCGTGCCGGAAAAGCCCGGCCAGCGCGCGCTGGATATGCAGAAACTCGATGCCAGCCTGGTCGCTATCCGGGCGGCGGCACCCGATTACGAATTGTGGCTGGAACCCGGCCGCTACATCGTGGCCGAGGCCGGCGTCCTGCTGGCCACCGTCACCCAGGTGAAAGGTAAGGGCGATGTGCAGTACGTGGGCGTCAGCACCGGCATGAATTCCCTCATCCGCCCGGCGCTGTATGGCGCGTATCACGAGATCGTGAACCTGAGCCGGCTGGACGAACCGGCAGAGCAGGTGGTGAACGTGGTGGGTCCGAACTGCGAAACGGGCGACCGTCTCGGCAACGACCGGCTACTGCCGCGTTGCGAGGAAGGTGACGTGCTGCTGATCGCGACCGCCGGCGCCTACGGCTACGTGATGAGTTCGCACTACAACCTGCGCGACCCGGCCGCGGAATTCATCGTTTAAGGAACAGGAAGCTTGTCGGCAGAGCTAATTGAGTCAGCGATTCGTCAGGAGATCGAGTCGCTGCACGAATTCTTCGTGGGGTGGTTCTCCGGCGCTCTGCCGAATAGCGTCTTCGATGCACAGTTCACGCGGCGATTCGACCCGGAATTCGTGCTGATCTCCCCTTCCGGTGAGCTGCTGTCTTTGTCGCAATTGTCCAGTGGTCTGCGTGCCGCGCACGGCAGCAACCCGGACTTCCGCATCGCGATACGCGAGGTGCAGGTTCGCCGGACCGCAAACAGCCAGGTACTGGCGACCTACCAGGAGTGGCAGCGCCACGCGCTGGCATCTGCGCCGCCAGACAACGGACGCGTCGCCACCGTTCTGTTTAACGCTGCGGACGAGCTGCGATGGCTCCACGTGCACGAAACCTGGTTGCCGGCAGCGCAGATGGCCGCGGGTCCCTACGACTTCTAGACTGGCGATATTTACCGCTGTGGGCCCACAGCCACGAGCAACCGCTATGAACGATCTGGAAATGGCCGCGATGAAGGTGGAACTTCTGCGCTTGCAAGCGGAACTCCAGGCGCTGGGGGACAGCCTGGATCAGTCCAGCGAGACCGTCGAGCTGGACCAGGCACGGGTTGGCCGATTGACTCGCATGGATGCGATGCAGGCGCAGCAAATGGCCCTCGAGGCCGCTCGGCGGCGGCAGGCGCGCCTGGTAGCCATCGCAGGTGCGTTGCGCCGGATCGACGCGGGCGAGTACGGCCATTGCTTTGTCTGCGGACAAGAAATAGATCTTCGCCGCTTGTCCGTCGATCCCACCAGTACGCGATGCATGAAATGCCTGGAGAAGTAAACCGTGGAGGGCTTTGCCGCCTGGCGCTCGCCGCGCGGGCCGTTATTCGTGGCGGTAGTTGGTCAGCGCGACGACACCGTGTCAACACAGGTATCGAGGGATGAACATCTGGGTAGACGCGGATGCCTGCCCCGCGGTCATCAAGGAGATTCTGTTCAGGGCAGCCGAGCGGACCGCCGTGCCACTCACGCTGGTGGCCAACCACGCTATTCGCGTCCCGCCGTCTCGCCACATCAGGACGCTGCAAGTCACACAGGGGTTTGACGTTGCAGACAATGAGATTGTCCAGCGCCTGAGCGCGGGTGATCTTGTGATTACCGCTGATATACCTTTGGCGGCGGAAGTTATCGAAAAGGGTGGGCACGCCCTCAACCCCCGGGGCGAATTGTATTCCGCGGAGACGATTCGGTCGTTGCTGAACATGCGGGATTTCATGGATACGATGAGAGGCAGCGGTGTCGACACCGGGGGCCCGCCGCCTTTGAGCCAGGGTGATCGACAGAACTTTGCGAAGCACCTCGACAAGCTGCTAGCGAACAGAGACATGGGGACAGGCCAATGATTTCAGAAACAAAAGCGGCAGTTTTTGGCCGTAGCGCCTTGGTTGCGGGCATTGTCGGCGCCCTCGTGGGATGCGGTGATCCTCCGACTGACGGCGCAACCCGGGCACCCGCAGGCGCAGCAAGAACCGTTCCCGAGCTGGTCAGGTCCGACGGCACATACCCGGTGGTGCCGCTGGAAAAAGACGTGGTTGTCGTGAAGGTCATACAAAACGGCGTGGTCAACCTGCAGGAGGCGGCATCCATCGAGGCCGGGCTGGAGACTAATCTGAATACCATGGTGCGCCTGTCGGAGCAGGCCTGCAGCGAGGGCAAGCAGCCCGATTTCCTGCTGTTTAATGAGTTCCCCCTGACGGGCTACTCCACCGGCACGCGCGAAGAGAAGCTCAAGTTCACTATCCAGATTCCCGGGCCGGAAACGGTTCGCCTGGGCGAGGTCGCCCGCAACTGCGACACGTACATCATCTTCGGCAGTTATGCGAGCGACGACGAGTGGCCCGGACACATCCTCAGCATCAACACGGTGATCGGCCGTGACGGCGAGGTGAAGAAAAAGATCTGGAAGACCCGCAACATCAAGCGCCTGACCCCCGGTGCAGAGATTCCAACTACGACTGTAGAGAGTGTCCGCGACAAGTACCGGGCGCGCTACGGTATTGAGGAAGAATTTCCGGTGCTGCGGACGGAGTACGGCAACATTGCCGTCAGTACGGTGCAACTCGATCCCTTCGTCTTTGCGGCTTTTGCCATGCGCGGGACTGAGATCATGTTCCGAACCGCGACCCTGTTTTCCACGGAAGACGTGCGCGCCACCGCATTTTTTCACAACTTCTACTCGGCCATGTCCAACATCATTTTCCCGCCGGACAGCGAGGCTGCCCCTTTTGGTGGCCAGTCGCTGATCGTGGATCCGCGCGGGCGCATCCTGGCCGAAGACCCGACCAACAACGAGGGGATCATCGAGGCCGAAATACCGATCGCCGAGTTCCGCAGGAATCGGCGCATTCCGCGCTATCCCGTGGAAGTGGTGGCACCGGTGTTCGAGCAGTACCAGCAGGAGGCACCGCTGAACCACATGGACCTGCCTCCGGAAGACCTGCCGCAGACGGTTCGATTTGTCATTGTCAGAACTTCAGCGTATGCTCGGCTCCGAACACGTCGTCTCCGCCGCAGTCGGCCACGATCAGCGCCTGATAGGTGCCTGCCGGGACATCCTTCAAAGAAAGGCTGCACCGAACCGAGGTCCCGGGGAACAGGCGTTTTCCGTCACTCTCGAACCGGCCGATATAGCGGCCGGCGTTATCATAGAGTTCGGCCCACACAGACGGATTGAGCCAGCGCTGACCGGTGTTGGCAATATCGATCTGCAGAATGCGGC
>CAMYKC010000037.1 GCA_947258865.1 uncultured Lysobacterales bacterium | reverse complement strand
TGAGAACGGCGACCCGGGCGAGCAAAACGACGTCGAATGCATCTCGCTGGAGCACAAGCTGGGTATCCACGCCAGCCCCACCTGTGTGATGTCGTTCGGCGACAAGGGCGGTGCGGTCGGTTACCTGGTCGGTGAACCGAATCGCGGGCTGATGGCGATGTTCACCATGATGAACGATGCGCGGCAAAGTGTCGGCTTGCAGGGCCTTTCCGTTTCGGAGCGCTCTTACCAGCAGGCGCTGGGTTGGGCAAAGGAACGCCTGCAAGGAACCCGCAGTGACGGATCGCGCTACCCGATCATCGAATTTCCGGACGTGCGTCGTATGCTGATGCTGATGAAATCCTGCACCGAAGCGATGCGGGGTCTGGCCTATGTTGCTTCAGCGGAAATCGACAAAAGCCGCCATGCGAAAGAAGCGGAGGCCGTGGCCAGGCATGTTGCACGGCTTGAGCTCTACACGCCCATCGTCAAAGGCTGGATGACGGAAATGTCCCAGGAACTGACGTCGCTTGGAATACAGATTCACGGCGGCATGGGATTTGTCGAGGAGACCGGCAGTGCCCAGTATTACCGTGACGCCCGCATCACCACCATCTATGAAGGAACCACCGGAATTCAGGGTAACGACCTGGTCGGCCGCAAGATTCTGGCGAACAACGGCGAAGTCCTTGCTGATCTCCTGCAGGATATCCGGGCGACAGCTGATGAACTCGTGGAGACAGAAAATCTTTCCGGCCTCGGCCGAGCCTTGGGCAAGGGAGTTGACCATGCTCTTGAAGGCAGGCAATGGATTCTGGATCATTCCGGGGAGGATCGGAATGTGGCCGGCGCGGCTAGCGTGAACTACCTGATGTTGCTCGGGTTTGTCTGCGGCGGCTGGGTAATGGGAATTTCCGCATTGAAGGCGAGCGCACTGCTGGAAGCTGGCGGCGGCGACGAATCATTCCTGCGGGCCAAGCTGGGCACGGCACGATTTTTCTGTGAACATCTTTTGCCGCGCACCGGGGCCTGTCTTGCCGCGGTCATCGCCGGCCCGGACAGCACCATGGCCCTGTCTGCAGAGCAGTTCTAAAGGACCGAGTACAGGATCAGCGCGATCGATATCGGCGCGACCCAGCGCAGCAGCCAGAGCCATAGCTTGAATAGCCTGGCGTTGCCGAACTTCAGTTGTTCGCGAATCGCCTTGGGCTTGATGCGCCAACCCACGAAAAGGGCCAGCATCAGGCCGCCTGCGGGCATCATGATGTTAGCGGTCACGTATTCGAGGATTTCGAAATATCCAAAATCGGCGAAGCGTTCGAACGAAACCAGGGGCCGCCACCCGGACCACAGGTTGAATGAAAATACCGTCGCCAGACCGAATACGAATATGCTCGCACAGACCAGGGTCGCGGCTTTCCATCGCTGCAGCTGAAACCGTTCTTCCCACCAGGCGATCATCGGTTCTACCGCCCCAATGACGGATGTAATCGCGGCGAAGAACAACAGAATGAAAAACAGCGTGCCGAAGATCACTCCCGCGGACACGGAGCCGAATGCAAGTGGCAGACTGACAAAAACCAGGCCGGGTCCCTCAGCCGGATCCAGGCCATTGGCGAATACGATTGGAAATATGGCCAGCCCCGCTACCAGGGCAATCAGGGTATCCATGCTGACAATGATGACGGCTGATCTGCCGATGGATACGTCCCCGGGCAAATAGGCGCCATAAGCCATCATCAGGCCCATGGCCACGCCGATCGAGAAAAACGCCTGGCCGACCGCGATCAGGACCACGTTGCCGGTGATCGCAGAAAAGTCGAAGCTGAACATGAAACTGAAAGCCTGGCTCATGTTTCCTTCGACCATCCCGTAAGCCACCAAGGCAAGCAGCAATGCGAAAAGGATCGGCATGAGGATCTTGACAGCGCTTTCGATACCCCGCTGAATGCCCCTGGCGAGAATAATGGTAGTGAACACCATGAAGATGCCGAGCCAGAAAATCATCTGCATGGGACTGGCCAGCAAGGCATCAAACTCGGCGCTGATCGCCGCGGCGTCCTGTCCGCTGAAAGTACCGCTGCCGTTCTTGAATATGTAAGACACGGACCAGCCGGCAATGACGCAATAGTAAGTGGCCACCAGGTAGGCGGAGAGCATACCGAGCCAACCGACAACCGACCAGGCCCCAGAGCGTCCCTGATTCTTGGCGACGTTTGCCATGGAAACGGGAGGGCTTTGCCTGCCCCAGCGGCCCAGCATTATTTCGGCGATAAGAATAGGGAGTACCACAAAGACGACACTCAACAGGTAAACCGCCACGAACGCCCCGCCGCCGTTCTGGCCGGCGATATACGGGAACTTCCAGATATTTCCGAGACCGACCGCAGCCCCGATGGCTGCCATCAGGAAGGTGAATCGGGACGACCAGCGCTCGTGTTTCTTAAGAAGTTTGGCCATGGTTCGGTGATTCGCCTGATCAGTGCCTCAATACGATGGTCCGGCTGCCGTTTTCGAAGACCCGGTGTTCGGCATGCCAGCGGATAGCGCGGTTGAGCACGGTGCTTTCGACATCCTGCCCCAGCTGTTCGAGTTCTGCGGGATCCATCGTGTGATCTACCCGAACCACGTCCTGTTCAATGATCGGGCCTTCATCCAAATCAACGGTGACGTAATGCGCGGTCGCGCCGATCAGTTTTACTCCGCGGGCATATGCCCGGTGATAGGGACGGGCGCCCTTGAATCCCGGCAGGAAGGAATGGTGTATGTTGATGGCCCGGCCTGCCAGGCTCTCACAGGCATGGGCGGTCAATATCTGCATGTATCGCGCAAGCACCAGGAGTGCAGAATTCGTATCGTCGAAAAGCGCCAGGATTTGGGCTTCCTGCTCGGGTTTTCTTCCGGCTTCAATAGGAAAATAATGGAAGGGAAGTTCATACCACTCGGCCAGTTTACGCTGATCATCGTGATTGGATACGACCCCGGTAATCTCGATCGGCAGATGACCGTCGTGCCATCGATGCAGCAGGGCGTGCAGGCAATGGTCCTGTTTTGAAACAGCGATCAATGTGCGCATTTTCTGTTCGGCCGGAAAGCAATTGAATCGCATGCCGAATTTTTTGGCGACGAATTCCCTGTAGGTAGCGACGAGTTCGTCCAGGTCACGGGTGCTGGCGGCGTCGTCCTCAAACTTTACACGAATAAAAGACTTTTGCGCTTCGTCGTCCACGAAATGGGACATCTCGGTGATCAGCGCGCCCCGGCCAGCCAGGAATCCTGTGACGGCGGCGACGATGCCCACGGTATCCGTGCAACTCGACTTCAGAATGAAGGAGGGACGGTTCACGCAGCGCTCCCGAACGCCTGCACGAGGTCATCGGCATGGGGGGCTGACGCGATCAGCAATTCCCACAGGTATTTCGCGATACTACGATCGAAAATCAGGTCGAATACAAATCGCTCAGCGGCTACCTCGTGGTAGTGGACAATGACCGCCACGTGGCCCATTTTCGTGCGCGTGCAATGCGGGCCGCTGGCGACACCCGCTACATAGTCCAGGCAACTGAGCTTGCTCAGCAGCCATGGCGCCCCGTCACCAGACAGTCTGAAAACACCCAGGCCGGCGGAATTGTCCCAGGCGGTCGCGCAGTGAGCTTCAATTGTGCTCTGCACATAGCGAAGCAAATCCGCCGGCTCCGAGGCTTCGCTGAAAAACAGCCATTCGGCCGGCCGCAAGCAAAGCACGGCCGGGTTCCCGCCAGTGCATTGTCCTGCCCTGGCGGGTAAACCGACAACGGCCGAAGCATGGCGAGGCGCTTCCGGCAGGCTATGTAAACGAACCAGAGCAGCGGTTTCGATTTCCTCGAGGTGAACGCTGCTGCCGGTGAAAGCGTAATGGCCGATGCCGGATTGCGCCAAAGCTGAATGTATTTTTCTTATTGGCTGTTTTTTACCCATTTTTCAGTCGCCCAGTCTCTCGTTTTCCGGATCATAAAATACCGGGGAAACGACTTTAACATGGCAGCGATGATCCTCATCGCAAAGGGTCAGGATTTGACCCATCCTGTTCCGTCCGTTCTTCAGAACGCCCAGGCCGATATGGCGGTCCAGGTTGGGAGTGCCACATGGCCCCAGCCGACGTCATCGGGCGTCGAAGAACCATCGGTATCGCTGCCGACATGCAGAAAGCCCTTTTCGGTTCGCAGCACCATCAGTGTCTCGACTCCATAGGGCGTGATATTGAATGGCTTGCCGGCCTCGAGAAGCGCTTCGAAAAGGCCGGCGCCGTAGTCTGCCGGGACATTGATTTCGAAGCTGAGTTCGCCGCTGAAGCTCACCCTCACCAGCCGGGCGGCCAGGCCCGCCAGCAGTCCTTCGGCGGCTGCCATGTGCGGCAGGGCCTGTGCCGATAGATCGATATTGGTACCCAGCGCGGCCAGGACTTCCCGGGACCGGGGGCCGGCTATCGTGAAATTGGCCCACTGCGTGGTGGCGTCATCGACCAGGACCTTCAGGCCGGTCCATTCACACTGCAGCCACTCTTCCATCATCGCGCCGATGCGTGCCACGCCACCGGAAGTGGTATGGACCAGGAAATGATCCGCTGCCAGGCGCACGCACACACCGTCGTCGATGATCACTCCATTTTCATTCAGCATAAGTCCATAACGTACGCGGCCAGGCTTCAGGGTCAGGATATTGTTCACATAGACCCGGTTGAGAAATTCCGCGGCGTCCGGACCCCTGACTTCCAGTTTGCCTATCGGCGAATTATCGAACACGCCGACACTGGCCCGAACGGCTTTTGCCTCGCGGTGGACGGCTTCTGCCGGTGATTCACCTTGCCGAGGATAGCAATCCGGTCTTTGCCAGCCGTAGTCCTCGAAGCGGGCATTGAGCCGTTCATGCACGGTGTGGGCCGGCAGGTAGCGTCTCGGGGCGTAAAATTCGCCGACGTTTCGACCCGCGATGGCCCCCAGTGTTACCGGAGCGTAGGGCGGGCGGAACGTCGTGGTGCCCACGTCGCCGGTGTCCCGGCCGGTGAGCGCGGCGAGCACGATATGAGCATTGAGGTTACCCGTTTTGCCCTGGTCTACCGACATGCCGGCAGTGGTGTACCTTTTGAAATGTTCGACGGAGACGAATCCCTCGCGAACGGCGAGCTCGGCATCGCCGACTGTCACGTCGTGGGCAAGGTCAATCCATTGCCGGGACTTCGAGGCGTCGATCCGCATTGGGCTGGTTTCCCGTGATTCAACGATCCCTGTCGTGACATCGGGGATTCCAAGCCGTTGCGCTGCCGAACCGAGGCTCTCACAAATGGAACGGGCGATACGGTCTGCTTCATGTAAGGTTTCCCCCAGATGACTCGCGCCATTGGCGGAGCCGGCAGCCGAAAAGCCATCGGGTAATTGCCCGGGCAGGAAACTCTGGGAAGCGACATCAAAGCGCAGAGTACCCCTGGCGTGGGCCAGCAAATGTACCCGTGGCGCCCAGCCGCCCGATACCGCCAGCAGGTCACAGTATTCGACGCCCAGGTCATCGCCATCCAGGGTCTCGATTGTGACCGAGCCGATGCCCTTCGTGCCGCGCGTGTCGCGGATTCGGGCGCCAGTCAGCAGTTTTGTTCCCAGATCGGCGAGACCCTGTCTGAGTTCGGTGCTGACCTCGTTACGGATATCAACGACTGCCGCGACCGGAATACGCTCCCGGGCCAGGTCGAAAGCGGTCTGGTAAGCGCTGTCGTTATTGGTAGCAATGACCGCTCTTTCACCCGGTTTTACAGCGTATCGATTGAGGTAGTGACGGGCGGCGCCTGCCAGCATGATGCCGGGGCGGTCATTGTTAGGAAAAATCAGGCTCTGCTCGATCGCGCCTGTTGTCAGCAAAATATGCCGGGGGCGGACAGTCCAGAAGCACTCTCTCCAGGCGGTGTTGACACCGGATTGAAGCAGGGTAGTGACCTTGTGATCGTAGACCCCGGTGACCGTGGTTTGTGGCAGCAGCATCACGTGGGGAAATTCTTCGAGTTCGGCGACAACGGCACGGACCCACTCGAGGGCGGGTGCGCCGTCCAGTTGGATCTGTTCCCAGTTCAGAGCCCCACCGAACCCCGGGGCCTGTTCGGCCAGCATGACCCGCAAGCCCGCCCGGCCCGCAGCCAGGGCAGCAACCAATCCGGCCGGACCGCCGCCGCAGATCAGCAAATCGCAATGGACATTGACCTGCTCATAATGATCCGGGTCCGGTCCGGTCAGGGGGCGCCCCAGGCCGGCTGATTTTCGGATCAGGCCCTCCCAGGTGTTCCAACTGGGCCATTTGAAGGTCTTGTTGTAAAAACCAGCAGGCCAGAATGGATGCGTGAAGTCGATGACGCGCCCAAGATCGAAATTGACGGAAGGCCAGCAATTCTGGCTTTTGGCGACCAGTTCTTCGCTGAGCGGAACCAGCGTTGCACGGCTGGTCGGCAGGCGTGCATCTCCCTCACCGATCTCCACAAATGCGCAGGGTTCCTCTTCGCCCGCGGTGAAAATCCCGCGCGGCCGGTGATATTTGAAACTGCGGCCAACTACGCGGACACGGTTGGCCAGCAGAGCAGATGCGAGTGTGTCGCCGGCGTATCCTGTGTAGCTTTGACCATTGAACCGGAATTCGAGGGATCTGCTGCGGTCGATCTGCCCGCCGTTGCCAAGCCGCGCCTTGTTAGCCATGGTCTCAGTCAATGGCCGGCTGCCCCTTATTCCGACCCGGTGCCCTGGGCTGTTCACCCATGCGGTACACCTCGACGATCTCGTGCGTGACGGTATCTCGGGCAAGGTTGAACCACTGGCGGCAACCATAACTGTGCACCCAGCGCTCGTAATGAATGCCTCTGGGATTTTCCCGGTAAAAAAGGTAATCAGCCCACTCTGCATTGCTGGCCTGGTCCGGCTGTTCGGGTCGCACGATGTGACCTTCTCCGCCAAACTGGAATTCGACCTGGTCTCGAATACCGCAAAACGGGCAAGGAATTCTTAACATATTCAGTTCCTTAAAAGCTATATCTTATTTAATTAATGTGCTACACCGGATGCAGCTCCCTCATCCACCAGGCGACCCGTATCGAAGCGGTCCAGCTGGAACGGCTTCAACAAATCATGCGGCTGGTCATTTGCAATAGTGTAAGCCAGCGTATCGCCGCCGGCCGGAATGGCTTTGTAGCCGCCGGTACCCCAGCCGGTGGAAATATAAAGATTTTCAACCGCGGTCTTCCCGACAATCGGGCTGACATCATAGGCCATGTCACAAACACCTGCCCAGTGGCGCATCAGGCGCAGGCGGCTGAATACCGGCAGCAGTTCAAGCAGAGCGGAGAAATTATCATGATGCGTGTTCAGGCTGCCGCGTTGGGCATAAGAGTTATACAGGTCTGCACCGCCGCCGATGATCAGTTCTCCCCGGTCGGATTGACTGACGTACACATGAATGCGCGCCGACATCATGACCGTGTCGAATATCGGCCGCACCGGCTCCGTGACCATGGCCTGCAAACAGATACTGGTGATCGGCAGGCGCAACCCGGCCATGGCGGCCAGGTGGCTGCTGTTTCCCGCCACGCACAGGGCAAATCTGTCCGCCGTGATGGTTCCTCTTGATGTCTGAACCGCCGTCACCCGGCTATCCGTGGTTTCCATCCCGGTGACTTCGCATTGCTGGACGATGTCCACGCCGGCAGCCGATGCCTGCCGCGCATAGCCCCAGGACACTGCGTCATGCCGGGATATCCCACCGCGGTTCTGGATGAATCCGCCACAAATCGGGAAGCGGCAATCCAGGTTGATGTAAGGCGCTAGTTTTTTGATGTCATCTCGGCTGAGCATTTCGGAATCGATGCCGTTCATGCGGATCGCGTTCGCCCAGCGGCGGTATAATTCCAGCTCGTGCCGGCTATTACAGACTGCCAGGATGCCGCGCTGGCTGAACATCACGTTGAAGTTGATTTCCTGGGCCAGGTTCTCGAACAGCCTCAGGGAATGCTCGTAAAAAGCGCCGCTTTGCGGGTAAAAATAGTTGGAACGGCTGACCTGCGTATTGCGCCCCGTGTTTCCGCCACCGAGGTAATCTTTTTCAAGAACAGCGACGTTCTTCACACCCTGATATCTGGACAAGTAATAGGCCGTGGCCAGGCCATGTCCTCCTGCCCCGATGATCACGACGTCGTAATGTTTTTTTGGCTCCGGGTCCCGCCATGCGCGAGGCCACCGGCGATGAGCCAGAAAACTTTGCGCGAAGAGCGAAAATCCCGAATACGACTTCATCGGATCAGGATAGCGCAGCAGGAATCGAAATAGAACGTGTGCTGCGGATACGGCGTTTTAAGGATGAATCAGCCTGTTGGCAGGACATGGAAATAAACCGCCAGGAAGTGGCAAATACTGCCAACAAGCACCAGCACGTGGAATATGGAATGATTGAATGGAATCGATTTAATGCTGTAGAGAATGGCGCCAAGAGTATAGGCAAGGCCGCCGGCAAGCACCCAGTACAAACCCGCCACCGAAAGATTGTTCAAGAGGGGCTTGATTGCAAAAATGACCAGCCAGCCCATGAATACATACATAAGTGTCGATACGAGTTCGAACCTTCCGGTAAAAAACAGCTTCAGGATTATTCCGGTAACGGCCATGCCCCAGGAAACACTGAAAATCACCCAACCCGTGGCGCCCTTCAAAGTTATCAGCATGAACGGGGTATAGGTTCCGGCAATCAGAACATAGATCGATGCATGATCCAGGATTCTCAGACGGGCTCGTATTTCTGGTTTCCTGGCGCTGTGGTACGACGTCGAAGCCCCGTAAAGCCCGATCATGCTCAGACCGTAAATGCTGACGCTGACCATATGCCAGGCGTTGCCGTACTGCATCGAGCGATTGAGCAAAAGTAGCAGCGCCGCAACACTGAGTAGCAAACCCGTTGCGTGAGAGAAGATATTTATCTTTTCTTCCAGGGGTGGATAAAAATTTACGCTACCCGGGGCAGACATGGATGGGCCGTACCCGCAAGGACCGGTCCTTGAGTTTTCCCTGGACCAGTTGCAAAGTTGAGAAAGTGATTTTATTCACAGGATCTGCAGGATCGTCAATCCGCTTCCGCCGCCCAAACGGCCGCGCCCACAATCCCCGCCTGGTTACGAAGCTCCGCCGGCACAATTTTCGTGCGGATCAGCTGATTGGCTGACAGGAATTTCTTGTGGTTCCTGCTCACCCCGCCACCAATAATTATGAGCTGGGGTGAAAAAACATGTTCAACATGAAGACAGAACTCGTTCAGGCGTTCGCCGTATTCAAACCATTTAAGGCCCTGCTCCTTTTTAACACGGCCGGCCATGTACTGCTCGACAACCTCTGAGTGATCCGCCAGATACACTTTGCCGATCTCGAGATTGGGCACGAGCATGCCATCCATGAACAAGCCGGCCCCTACGCCGGTACCCAGCGTCACGGTGATGACAACACCTCCAACGCCCCGTCCCGCACCAAAACGCATTTCAGCCAGGCCTGCCGCGTCGGCATCATTGAGCACGGTCACCTTGCAGTCCGTCGCCGCTGACAGCCTGTCATCAAGCGATTGGTCCACCCAGCCAGGAACTTCGTGCGCCGTTGGAGGCGTCAGCACAATGCCGTGCGCCACGGCTGCCGGAAATCCGATGCCGATTGCGCCCTGGTATTCGAATGCTTTCACCAAAGTTGCAATGGTGGCTGTCACTTGATCGATTGCAAACGAGTCCGGAGTTTCCATCCGGATACGTTCGCTGACGAATTGCCCCGTTTCCAGATCGACGAGCGCTCCCTTGATGCCGCTGCCGCCGACGTCTATGCCCAGGATTTCCATTCAGACTCCCGTTGTTTTTACGCGATCAGGAGTGATGATAACCGAAGGCTTCAATGATGCATTCAATCTGTTCTTCGGTATGCGCGGCGCTGACGCTGCAACGCAGGTAGCTGTGACGGTCCGGAGAAGCCGGGGGGATCATCAGGTTGGTGTAAACACCTGCTTCCAGTAAGTGGTTCCAGAAAGCCGCGGCCTTTCTCTTCTCGCCAAGCTGGACGGCGATTACCGGGCTGGGCTGAGGTCCTACCAAAAAGCCGCGTTTTTTCAATCCGGTGTGAAGGCGTTTTGCATTGCGCCAGAGGGCCTCGCGCAATTCGGGGCGTTTCCTCAGTTGCCTCAAAGCTTCGTGCGTGGTGGCCACGGTAGCCGGGCTTGAAGAAGCCGTAAAAATAAAAGGACGTGACACGTAGCGCACCAATTCCAGTTCCGCGTGCGGGCTGGCGCAGAAACCGCCCATGGCTCCAAGGCTTTTGCTGAACGTGCCGACCACGAAATCGATCTGGTCAAGAACGCCGGCTTGTTCGGCTATGCCGCAACCCCGTTCGCCGAACAGGCCCAGTGAATGAGCCTCGTCAATCAACAGGTAAGCACCATAACGATGTTTCAGGTCCACGATTTCAGCCACGGGAGCACAATCTCCGAGCACGCTATAAAGACCCTCGATGACGATCAGGCAGTCTTGTCCGCCGTCTCCGAGCCGCTGCAGACGTTTCTCCAGGCTGCCGGGATCGTTGTGACGAAAACGGAACACCTTTGCGCCGCTCATCTGGCAGCCGTCATACAGGCTGGCATGTGCATCGGCATCCAGCAGCACGGTGTCATTGGCGCCGCATAGGGCCGTCAAAATGCCGAGGTTGGCTGCATACCCGGTCGAAAAAATCATCGCGTGGGGCATCTGAAAAAAATCGGCCAGGTCTTGTTCCAGCGACGCGTGCGCCGCAAAACTGCCATTGGCCATGCGCGAGCCGGTTGTCCCGGTCCCCTGGTTCTCCAGCGCCCTTTTGCCGGCTTCGATACACGCCGGGTCAAATGTCATCCCAAGGTAATTGTTGGTGCCGGCAAGGATCGTGCGACGACCTTCCACAATTCCCACTGTCGGCGAGACTATCCTGTCTATGACGACATGCGTCGGGTCGTGGCCTCCGGATTCCAGATTTTTCCTGATCCGGGCCGCGGTATCGAATTTGTTAAGTAAAGGCATCGGGTAGTGCCTTATTTTTCTTTCAAATCGCGAACGATTTTAGCCAGATCGCCGACGGTATGGGTATTGGAGAGGCTCTTCATATCGATCAAGATGTCAAAGTCTTCCTCGATTTCCATCAGGAACTCCATGACCTGGAAGGAATCCATTGTGAAATCCGAGACGAGATTGGTGTCGGCATTGATTTCACCGTGGGATTCGAGTTCCGGATGACCTCCGGATTCCAGGTAATTCGCCAACAATCGGGCAATCCGCATTTCGATATTTTCTTTTGAGGTATTCACTCTTTTTCCGATTTCAATCAAGCTTTCGTTTCAGGCATCGCCAAACATTTGACGAATGCCTGTTTGAAGATCGGTCGATGGCTCCCAGCCGGTGGCTTGCGTCAGCCGCGTATTGTCACATATCCAGTCCGTTTGGGTCAGCTCACGGACTTTGCCCGGCGTCAGCATGGGCGGGTAATTGAAAACCGCGGACAAGGCCATATTGGCCGTGGCGGCAACAGACAGCAAAGGGCGCGGAATTCCGAGTAAAAAGTGCCGCCCATACCCGGCTGCAGCGGCTATTGCCTGCCAGTCATAACCGCCCGGACGGCCATCATCAAGCGTGAAGGTCTGGCCCTGGCATTTCCGCCATGAGTCGAGCCAGGCTATGACTGCATCAGACAGATCATCAACGTTAAGCAGGGACAAACGCTGATCGGACGGGCCCAGACGAGTGACGAGCCCCCGTCGAGCCATCCGCAAGAATGGCCGCATCTCTGTGTCGCCTGGTCCGTAAACTGCTGGAGGGCGAAAAATAGTCCACGGAAAATTCGCCTGGCTGGTGAGCTCTTTTTCGCCCAAAAACTTGCTCTGGGCATAGTCGGAAATCTCCGGGCGCGCTGCAGCCAGCGATGAAATCAGCAGGAATGGGATTTGCGAACCTGAGTGGTTCAACGCGCCCACGAGGTGGGCAACTCCTTTCACGTTCGCCGCATTGAAGTCACCGGGGCCGCGTCCCCGGACTGTCCCGGCGCAATAGATCACTGCATCGGCCTGGCTGCAGGCGGACGCAAGTTGTTCCTTATCGTGAAGGTCGGACCTGACAATGGTGCACGCGGGGGAGAGGCGCCCGAGGTTTGGGGAAGAGGGACGGATGATCGCGGTGACGCTCCGGTCGTTTTCCAGCAGAGCCGCCTGAAACCGCGCACCGATGAAGCCAGAGGCGCCCGTCATCACTACGGATTGCTGGGACATGATCCTGTCAGGCAATCTTGCGTTTTGACACCTGTGTACCGGGCAATTCCAGGGCGGGGTTCGACTGGCGCTCCAGGAAGGACTGCCTGGACTGAAACCTCGACAGCTTGCCCGAGGAGGTCTTCGGAAGCGTTCCGGGCCTGACCAGGTCAATGATTACGTTGATGCCAAAATGCTCATGCATCAATTCGGTGATCTCATGGGCCAGGCGATCACGCGCTGCCGCATCGCGTTCCCGGGTCTCGACGACCATGACGGCTAGTTCTTCTTCGGCAAAACCAGATACCGAAAAGGCGGCCACGCCACCAAGGCGCACGTGATCGAGGCGTTGTGTGACGACCTCCATATCATGTGGCCAGATGTTACGACCCTTGATGATGATCACGTCCTTGCTTCTGGCCGTAATGTAAAGGTGGTTCCCCACGCGGTAGCCAATGTCACCCGTGTCCAGCCAACCGTCCTTGCTGAGCACCGCTTCGCTGGCCTCATCGTCCCTGTAGTAGCCACTCATGACACTCGGTCCTCGGAGCAGGATTTCACCACACTGGCGTTCGGGTACTTCGGCGCCGTCAGCGCCCGTAATTTTCAATTCGAATCCGGGTAGGAGGACACCGCAATCCGTGTAGTTCGCGGCGTTTGATGAACCGGATTCCATCGGCCTGGCTTGGCCGGTGGATGTCATGACGTCCTGGTCTACATGATCGATGCTCAGACCCAGACCGAGAGGGGCGAAGCTGACCGCGAGAACGGTCTCGGCCATCCCATAGCAGGCAACGAAGGCTTTCTCATCGAATCCGCAGGGCGCCAAAGCCCTGGCGAAGACCTTCAACGGCGCAGGGTTGATTTGTTCCGCACCCACGCAGGCGGCACGCCATGATCCCAAATCGTATTTTTCATAGTCCGATGGCCGCAGACGCCTGGAGCACAGCGCGTAGCCGAAAGTGGGGCTGGAAGAAATCGTGCCGCGGTTGTCAGAAATCAGTTTCAGCCACAACCTTGGCCGCATGGCAAAACTCCGGGAACTGAGGTAGTCGGCGGACAGTTGGCAGATCAGCGGCACCAGTATGAAACCGATCAGGCCCATATCATGGTAGTACGGTAACCAGGATACGAAACGGTCTTCCCGGGTCAGCTCGAGACCGCTCTTGGCGATTCCCTGAAGATTGTCCAGCACCGTCCGCTGGTCGATTTGCACCCCACGGGGAAAACGTGTGCTGCCTGACGTGTATTGCAGGTAGGCGATATCGGTCGTGGCGGCGGTGGAGAATTCCACGTCTTCTGCGGGCAGCGCGTCGAAATCTTCGGCGGTACCCGCCATGGCGAGGTTCAGTCCTTCAGCGATTTCTTCGAGGAAAGCTGCGTGCGAGTCCGGCGCCACGATGACCGACGCACCGCAACTCTCGAGCATCCTGCGCAGCTGGTTGACGAAGGTCTTGTGAGCGCCTAACTGGATTCCTGCCGGCAAGGCCACGGGAACGAGCCCCGCATACTGACAGGCGAAGAAAAAGCGGTGAAACATTGGATCGGTGTCGGCGATGATGCCAACCCTGTCGCCCCATCGGAGTCCAAGCCCCAGTAGCCTCGCCGCCAGGGTTCGGGCCTGATCGCGCAGATCGCGGTACGTCAATACCGCGTCCAGCTGTCCCCGATGATCATAGAAATTGAAGCCTGTAGTGCCGCCTGCCGCGTATTCCAGAGCATCGACCAGACTTGCGAATCCACTGCTTTTCAAGGGTAGCCGGATGTTTGTTGCTGTTGCTTGCATTGTGTTCTTTTTTTGCTCTCGGGGATTATTTTCAGCCAGGCAATATTATGCTTCGGGTACGCTCGCTTTCCTGTCTGTGTCGGACAATCGCAAGACCAGGCCACAGCGTCCAAATTTTCTGGTTCAATTGCGCTTTCAAATTCAATGATACTCAATGTTGCGTGATTAAAGTGTTAATTTTTCGTGCGCCATAATCCCCCATTCAGGTATGTATGATCCACACGACAATCATGAATTCACCCACTCCGTCAGTGGGCAACACCTGCTGCTGCCCCCTCATCGATCAGCCGGCCAGACTCGAACCGGTCCAGGGCGAACGGCCGAAGAAGTTCATGTGGTGCATTATTGGCAATCGTGCAGGCCAGAGTATCGCCACCGGCAGGAATTGCCTTGAAACCCCCGGTGCCCCATCCGGTTGACAGATAAAGGTTTTCAATAGGACTGGCACCTACAATGGGACTCGAATCGGGTGAAACATCGCATGTACCCGCCCATTGACGCATCATGCGAAGGCGGCTGAAGCAGGGAATGAGTTCCGTGACGGCGGACGCACTATTCTGAATGGTGGGCAGGATGCCTCTCTGCGCATAAGAATTGAAGGAGTCCGCGCCACCGCCAATCACGATTTCGCCGCGGTCCGATTGGCTGATATAGGCGTGAATCACCAACGATCCGAGCACGGTGTGCAATATGGGTTTTATCGGTTCGGTGACCATCGCCTGAAGAGCGATGCTCTCGATCGGTAATCGCAGCCCGGCCAGGGAAGCTAGATGACTGCTGTGGCCGGCGACGCACAGCGCAAATCGTTCTGCAGCGATACGGCCACGGCTGGTCTGAACGCTTTGGATGCGGCTGTCGCTGGCCTCGAAACCCGAAACTTCGCAGCCCTGGATGATATCTGCCCCGGCTGCTGATGCAGCGCGGGCTAATGCCCAGACCACGGCATCATGACGCGAGATACCAGCGCGTTTCTGGATGAAGCCCCCCGTGACCGGAAAACGGCAATCCATGTTCAGGATAGGGAACATCCGACGGATGTCTTCGCGATCGAGCATCTCCGAGTCGATGCCATTGAGGGACATGGCTGTCGCCCAGCGCCGGTTCATTTCCAGTTCTTCCAGGCTATGGCTGAGTTCCAGATTACCCCGTTGGCTGAGCATGATGTTGAAGTTGAGATCCAGGCCCAGGTTTTCATACAGACGCAAAGAGTGCTCATAAAAAGCCGCGCTTTCGGGGTAAAAATAGTTGGAACGGCACACCTGTGTATTGCGCCCCGAATTGCCGCCGCCGATGTAGCCTTTTTCCAGAACAGCGATGTCTTTCAAACCATGTTTTGTGGCCAGATAATAGGCCGTGGCCAGACCGTGCCCGCCGGCGCCGATGATCAGCACATCGTAGTGCTTTTTCGGCGCGGGGCTGCGCCAGGCCCTGGGCCAGCGGCGATGTCTGGAGAGTGCATGCCTGAACAACGAAATGGCAGAGTAGGACTGCATTATATTCCGATGTCTTCGTTCCAGAGTTCAGGGTGGACCGATATAAATTCGCTCATCATTCGAATGCATTCATCGTCCTGCAGCAGCACGGTTTCCACGCCGCGGGAACGGAGCAGATCCTCTTCTCCTTCGAATGTCCGGTTCTCACCGATGACCACCCTGGGAATGCCGTAAAGCAGGATGGCCCCACTGCACATCGCGCAGGGGGACAGAGTCGTGTAAAGGGTGCATTGCCGATAGACCGCCGCTGCCTGCCGTCCCGCGTTCTCCAGCGCGTCCATTTCGGCGTGAAGCACGGTGCTGCCTTGCTGCACCCTGCGGTTATGTCCGCGACCCAGGATCTTTCCCTCGTTAACCACGACCGAACCGATCGGGATTCCGCCCTCGATCAGCCCCAGTCGCGCTTCCTCGATTGCGGCCCGCATGAATGAATCCATCGCCGTCACCTGCTATGTTTTGTATTGGAAAAGCAATTCACTCACGGTTCCAGAGTACCACTCCATTTTAAGGTGGTGGTACTCTGGATGAACCTCTGGCCAGGAGAGTCAATCATGAGCAGCCTGTTAGTCAAGAATGGCACTATCGTCACCGCCACGGATCGCTACCGCGCGGATGTGTTTATAAAAGATGAAAAGGTGGTCGCCATCGCCGACAGTCTGGACGAAAGCGCTGATCGCGTGATCGACGCCCAGGGATGTTACCTCTTCCCGGGTGGCATCGATGCCCACACTCACATGGAATTGCCCTTCATGGGTACGTTTGCCAGTGATACCTTTCACTCGGGCACGCTTGCCGGCCTCTATGGCGGCACGACCACGATCGTTGATTTCGCCATTCAGACACAGGGCGACAGTCTCGAGGCGGCTATCCAGGAATGGCACCGCAAGGCCGATGGTCACGCTGTAGGTGACTACGCTTTTCACTGCGCCGTAACCGATTTCAATGAAGACACGCGAAAAGAGATTCCGCGCGTCATCAATGAGCACGGCATCAACTCCTTCAAAACCTTCATGGCCTATAAGGGCGCACTCATGGTGGATGACCGCCAGATGTTTGAGCTGATGAAGGAGTTGGTCAAGCACGGGGGAATCATCACGACGCATGCCGAGAACGGCGACATGGTGGATCACCTGGTACAGAAATTCCTTTCCGAAGGCAAGACCGAGCCTCGATATCATGTATTGTCGCGACCTGCGATTTGCGAGGCGGAAGCCAGTGGCCGCGCGATTGACCTGGCTTACCAGGCGGACTGTCCGCTGTACATTGTGCACATGACCTGCGAGGAGGCACTGGCCCGGGTGAAAGCGGCCGCGGCGCGCAATCAGAAAGTACACGTTGAAACTTGTGTCCAATATCTGCTGCTGGATGAGTCGCTGTATTTTCAGGAGGGTTTTGAAGGAGCAAAGGTGGTCATGAGCCCGCCATTGCGCAAGCCGAAAGACCAGGAAGCATTGTGGGCGGCAATCAATCAGAACCTGGTCCAGCACGTGGCGACTGATCATTGCCCCTTCTGTTCCGATCAGAAAGAGATGGGTATCGACAATTTTTCCAAAATCCCCAACGGAGCTCCCGGCATTGAGAACAGGTTCGAGTTGATGTATTCCGAGGGAGTTGCACAAGAGCGCATCTCGCTGAACAAATTCGTTGAGGTGACGTCCACGATGGCAGCCAAGATTTTTGGGTTGTTTCCACGCAAGGGCACCATCGCCGTCGGCTCAGACGCAGATATTGTCGTATTCGATCCGGATAAAAAACATACGATCTCCGCGGAAACGCACCACATGAGGGTGGATTATTCGGCTTACGAAGGCTGGGAAGTTCAGGGCAAATGCCGGCAGACCATCCTGAGGGGAACCGTCGCTATTGATGACAACGTACCCTTAGTTGAAGAAGGATTTGGCAAATATCTACCCAGAGAACCATTCAATCGACGCTATTGATTCGGAGGCTCAGCAATGTCAAGAATCATAAAAGCCGCCATTATCCAGATGGCCAACAAACTCGACACGGGCGCTTCGGTGGAGGAACACCGGATGGCGATGACCGAGGCTCATCTGCCCTATATTGACCAGGCGGGAGCAGAAGGGGTCCAGATGCTCTGCTTCCAGGAAATATTTACCGGCCCCTATTTTTGCCCCTCGCAGGACGCCAAGTGGTACGGCGCCGCCGAGGCGATTCCGGATGGGCCGACCACTCAGCTGATGTGCGAGTACGCACAGAAGTACAACATGGTCATTATCGTGCCGATCTACGAGGAGCATATGACGGGCGTGTACTACAATACCGCGGCCGTGATCGACGCCGACGGCAGCTACCTGGGTAAGTACCGCAAGATGCATATTCCCCAGGTCGCCGGATTCTGGGAAAAATTTTTCTTCAAGCCGGGAAATCTGGGCTACCCGGTATTCGATACGGCATACGGCAAAGTGGGTGTGTACATTTGCTATGATCGGCATTTTCCCGACGGCGCACGCTGCCTGGGTCTCAACGGTGCAGAGATTGTTTTTAATCCCTCGGCTACAGTCGCAGGTTTGTCCCAATACCTGTGGGAACTCGAACAGCCTGCACACGCGGTCGCCAATGGTTACTTCATCGCCGCGATTAACCGTGTCGGAACGGAGGCCCCCTGGAATATCGGCAAGTTTTATGGCTCTTCCTATTTCGCCGATCCGCGCGGTCAGATCGTGGCCCAGGCGAGCGAGGACAACGATGAAATAGTGATCGCGGACCTGGATTTGGAACTGGTCAGGGAAGTCAGAAACACCTGGCAGTTTTTCCGTGACCGCCGGCCCGAGACTTATGGTCAGTTGACCGAGCTCTGATCAGCTCTCCCATGTCTGAAAACCAAGCGGGAATTACGCAGACTGCCGGAATCGACGCCGGACTGAGCAATGCGGATATCGCTCCGGTTCCTCAGCCCCGGCGTGACTGGAAAGCCATCTCCTTTTTCTCGCTGTGGGTCGGGATGGCGGTCAATATCCCCACCTATATGATTGCGGCCTCCCTGGTCGAAGGCGGAATGAGCTGGCAGCAAGCGATGCTGACCGTGCTGCTGGGCAACCTCATCGTGCTGGTGCCAATGGCGCTGTCCGGACATGCGGGAACGAAATACGGTATTCCGTTCCCCGTGTTCGCACGGGCTTCCTTTGGCGTCAACGGCGCACACATTCCCTCGTTTCTGCGCGCTATCGTGGCCTGCGGATGGTTTGGCATCCAGACCTGGATTGGAGGGGCCGCGATTTATACGATTGTGCTCATTGGATTTCCGGGTATAGCCGACACACCCGCCCTGATGCCCGGCTGGGTGGGCGTGCACTGGGCACAGTTCACCTGTTTCATGGTGTTCTGGGCAATGAACCTCGCGCTGATCTGGAAAGGCATCAACTCGATACGCGTTCTGGAGCACCTTGCAGCGCCATTCCTCCTGCTGTGTGGTTTCGCCCTCCTGGCATGGGCCTATGTGCAGGCTGATGGCTTCGGACCCATGCTGGAAACCGAGTCTGGGCTGGAGGGAGATCTTTTCTATGAACTGTTCTTTCCCAGCCTGACTGCCATGGTGGGATTCTGGGCTACGCTGACGCTGAACATTTCAGACTTCACGCGTTATGCGAAAGACCAGCGTGCGCAGGTGGTTGGACAGCTTTCCGGCCTGCCCACGACGATGACCCTGTTCGCCTTCATCGGGGTAGCGGTCACGTCAGCTACCATCGTGATCTTCGGCGAAGCGATCTGGGATCCCGTGGTCCTGGTGCGTCGTTTCGACTCCCCGGTGTTGGTGTTCTTCTCCATGGTAGCCGTCGTGATTGCGACCATTTCCACCAATGCAGCGGCTAATGTGGTCGGTCCGGCCAATAATTTTTCCAATATGTGGCCCGCCAAAATTGACTTTAAACGCGGCGGTTACATCACCGGCGTTATTGGGATCGTGATGATGCCCTGGAAACTGCTGGCAGATCCCAGCGGTTATATTTTCACCTGGCTGATCGGTTATTCCGCCTTGCTGGGACCGGTGATCGGTATCATCCTGGTGGATTATTACCTGGTCCGCAAAACTGAACTCGATGTCACTGACCTGTACCGACGCAGCGGCCAGTACGCCGGCGTGAACAGCCGTGCGCTGATCTCGCTGATGCTGGGTGTTTTACCGAATGTGCCGGGTTTCCTGGTGCAGACCGGGGTCATACAGGGTGAAGGATTGCTGGTGGATCTGTATGACTATGCATGGTTTATCGGTTTGGGGATCGCGGGCCTGGCTTACTGGATATTGATGAGGGGCCGAGTAATCGGCAAAAAGGAACTATGAGCAAAACACACGACATCAAGGCCGGCCGCCTGCAACCGCGTCAGATCGAGGCAAACTACGGCGATCTGCATCCCCCGCTCACTAAACACCAGGCCGCCGTCGAAGCGGCAAGGTGTCTCTTCTGCCACGACGCCCCCTGCACAGAGGCCTGTCCCACCGGCATCGACATACCCGGCTTCATCCGCAAGATTTCCACCGGCAACACGCATGGAGCGGCGGTAACGATTCTCGGCGAAAACATCATGGGTGGCACCTGCGCCAATGTCTGTCCGGTCGAAGAGCTCTGTGAGCAGGTATGCGTGAAGTATACGGCGGAGGAACAGCCTGTGAGGATCGGCGGCCTGCAGCGGTACGCCACTGATTTCCTGTTCGAAAAAGGTATCCAGCCGTTTCAGCGGCAGCCTGACAGCGGAAAGAAAATCGCGGTAGTCGGGGCGGGTCCGGCTGGGCTCTCCTGTGCCCACCGCCTGGCCCTGTATGGACACGAAGTTACCTTGTTCGAAGCCAGGGAAAAGCCGGGCGGTCTGAACGAGTATGGCCTGGCAGCCTACAAGATGCTGGACGACAGGGCCGCCAAAGAGGTGAAGTTTATTCTTGATATAGGCGGTATAGATCTGAAAAATAATAAAAAAATATTTACAGACATCAGACTTTCACAGCTTCGGCAGAATTACGATGCCGTTTTCCTCGGGGTGGGGCATAACGATGTGAACCGACTGGGTCTGGAAGGTGAGGCGGTGGCCGGCGTGTACAACGCGGTCGATTTCATTGCC
>CAMYKC010000036.1 GCA_947258865.1 uncultured Lysobacterales bacterium | reverse complement strand
GTCCGCGGGCAGGGCATCGTCCTGAACGAGCCTTCCGTGGTTTCGATTCGCATGGATCGCGGGCCTGGCGGGCCACAGCACGTGGCTGCGGTTGGCACGGCAGCCAAGCAGATGTTGGGCCGGACGCCAGGAAATATCCGGACGGTCCGTCCATTGAAAGACGGCGTAATTGCAGATTTCAACATGACCGAGGCCATGCTGCAGCATTTCATTCGCAAGGTGCATACGTCGCGTTTCCTGCGTCCCAGCCCTCGCGTGCTGGTGTGCGTTCCCTGCAGCTCCACTCAGGTCGAGCGCAAGGCGATCAAGGAATCGGCCGAGGGTGCCGGCGCGCGCGAAGTATTCCTGGTCGAAGAGCCGATGGCGGCTGCGATCGGCGCCGGCATTCCGGTGCACGAGGCGCGCGGCGCCATGGTCCTTGATGTTGGAGGCGGCACCTCGGAAGTAGCGGTCATCTCGCTCAATGGCCTGGTTTATTCCAACTCCGTGCGCATCGGAGGCGACCAGTTCGACGAGGCGATTATTAACTATGTTCGCCGGAATTACGGAACGCTGATCGGTGAAACGACCGCCGAGCGCATCAAAATCAAGATCGGTTGTGCCTGGCCGGATGAAGAACCTGAGCAGATGGAAGTCTCCGGACGCAATCTGGCTGAGGGTGTTCCGCGTAACGTCACCATCACCAGTAACGAGGTGCTCGAGGCGCTCAATGAGAGTCTCACCAGCATTCTTGAGGCAGTGAAGACCGCATTGGAGCAAACCCCTCCGGAGCTTTGTGCGGATGTTGCCGAAACGGGGATCGTACTCACCGGCGGCGGCGCCTTGCTGAGAGGCATCGATCGGTTGATCTCTGAAGAAACGGGGCTGCCGGTATTTCCTGCTGATGACCCGTTGACCTGCGTGGCGCGTGGTGGTGGCCGTGCGCTGGAATTGATGGATCAGAACAACGGCGATTTTTTTGCGGCGAACTGACTTGAACAGGCCCTAGCTTGGTTACAGGAAGCTCAGGCGCAGGAACCAGATTTTTCGGGCCCGCGGCCCAAACGGCGCGGCTCATGCTTTACGGATTGCTGGCTGTTGTGCTGATGGCGATGGACCATCGGGGCCGCTTCGTTCCCCAGGTCCGAAGTGCTATCGAATATGCCGTGGAGCCCGTTTACCACCTGATTGAGTGGCCCGTTGGCGCGCTGCGCAATCTGTTCGGTCAATTTCAATCCCGCAGGTCGCTCAGGCATGAGAACGAGCGGCTGAAGGAACTCCTCCTCGGGCAACAGGGCGACCTGCAGCGACTCGATACCCTGGCCGAGGAAAACAAGCGGCTGCGCGCTCTGTTCGAAGGTGCGGAAAGCCAGTCCTTTGACTACCGTTTTGCGGAACTTCTGCACGTCGACCTTGATCCATTTTCCCATAAAGTCCTCATCGACAGAGGATCGGCCGATGGCGTGATCATCGGCCAGGCCGTAATTGACGGCGCCGGTGTCATGGGGCAGGTGGAAGATACGCACCTGCATTACTCCAGTGTTCGGCTGATTTCCGATCCCAACCACGCGTTGCCAGTGCAAATAAATCGTACGGGTTTGCGCACCGTGGCATTCGGGTCGGGAGAAACCGGAAATTTGAATCTGCCGAACGTGCCCCGGCAAGCTGACGTCCGGGTCGGCGACCTGGTTGTGACTTCGGGCCTGGGCGACCGGTTTCCGGGTGGGTACCCGGTAGCCCTGGTCACCACTATTGACCGTAAGGAAGGACAGACTTTTGCCATGGTCCGGGCCAAACCGCTGGCCGCCCTTGGCCGGGGAAGGGAAGTGCTGCTGATCAGCAGTCCTCCGGCGGAGACAGCTGAATGAACAGGCGCAAAGACCGAATTTCAATGGTCCTGACGACGCTGGCCATGGCCATGTTGCTCACCCTGGCGCCATTGCCACCGGTTTTCGAAATTCTCTGGCCTTACTGGGTTGCGCTGATCTTGATCTACTGGAGCCTCGAAACCCAGGACCTGGTGTCATTGGGTCTGGCTTTTTTCAGCGGGCTGCTGCTGGATCTGCTAACCGGGAGCCTGCTCGGGCTTCATGCTCTGAGCCTGATCATCCTGGTTTACCTGGTCACACGGTTCCGGGCGCGGCTGCGCTTCTTTCCGCCGTGGCAGCAGGCCCTGTCGGTTTTTGCCTTACTGATTAATGACCGCATCATTCTGCTCTGGGTTATCAGTTTGCGCGGCGAACCATTGCCTGGTCTCAGCTTCTGGTTGCCGCCTATTGTCGGAACGTTGCTTTGGCCCTGGTTGTTCCTGCTGCTGGATCGTTATCGCGGCGTCATGCGGCACCGGTCGTCGCCATGAAATTACGTGAGTTGACCAGCCCGGTTACGGGCCAGCCGATCAAAGACCAGGTGCTGGAAGGCCGGCAGTTTTCTGATCGCGCAACAGTTGCGTTTCTGGTCATTCTGGTTATTACTTTCATACTCGGGTTGCGCTATATCTATCTACAGGTTATCAATTACGAAGAATTCTCCACGCGCTCCGCAAGCAACCGGGTTCAAATCGTTCCGGTCGCGCCCAACCGGGGTCTTATCTACGATCGCCGCGGACGACCCGTTGCCGAGAACAACCCAGCATACCGCCTGGAAATCGTTCCTGAGAAAGTCGACGACTTGCAGGGGGTCATCGGCTCGCTGGGACAGATCATCGAGCTTCCAGAAGATACTCTGGAGAAGTTTGAGCGAAACCGGAAACGGTACCGTGTATTCGACAGCGTGCCGCTGAAGTTCAACCTGAAAGAGGAAGAGGTCGCGCGCTTTTCCGTCGACCGCCACCGCTACAATGGTGTTGAAGTGGTGCCCTACCTGGCTCGTTATTACCCATATGGTGAATTGCTCACGCACGTTCTCGGCTACGTCGGTCGTCTGGACGTCGACGACCTGAATCGTGTGGACCCGGGTAATTACCGTGGTACGACACACATCGGAAAGAGCGGCGTTGAGCGTTACTACGAGGACGAACTGCACGGTGCCAGCGGCGTCGAGAAAATTGAGACCAATGCCCAGGGCCGGACCCTCAAGGTACTGGAGCGTGAGGCCCCCGTGCACGGGGATGACCTCATACTCTCACTGGATGTGCAGGTCCAGCAGGCAGCCTGGGATGCCCTTGGGGACCGGCCGGGCGCAGTCGTCGCCATTGATCCGAATGACGGCTCGGTGCTGGCGATGGTCAGCAAGCCTGCATTCGATTCCAATCTTTTTGTTCACGGAATCAGTGGTAAGGATTATCAGGACATTCTGGACGCACCTGGCCGTCCCCTGTTCAACCGGGCTTTGCTGGGCGGTTATGAACCGGGTTCCACGATAAAGCCGTTCATTGGCCTGGCTGGTCTCGAACTGGAAGTGATCAGCGTCGAAGACCAGGTCTTTTCGAGCGGCAGGTACTATCTGCCTGGACAATCACGTCCCTACCGGGACTGGAAAAGAGGCGGACACGGTTGGGTCAACATATCTTCCGCACTCGAACAGTCCGCAAACACCTTTTTTTACCAACTGGCGCTCGACCTGGGAATTGACCGGATACACGATTTTCTCGACCAGTTTGGATTCGGGACCCGAACCGGCATTGATCTGCTGGGCGAGAATGCTGGAATCTTGCCTTCGCGCAGTTGGAAACGCGGCCAGTTCGGGCAACCCTGGTATCCCGGGGAAACGGTGATCGCAGGCATCGGCCAGGGCTTCAATGTCGTAACGCCTTTACAGTTGGCCAATGCTCTTGCCACCTTCGCCAACGGTGGAACGCGCTACATGCCGAGGCTGCTCTATGCCAGCAAACATGCCGGCAACGAGCAGGCCGTCAAAGCCCAGGCTCCGGTTGTGCAGCAGGTCCCCGTCATAGACGATGCGAATTGGGCAATCATCCGCGAAGGTATGCGGCTGGTGGTTCATGGCGAGAAAGGTACAGCACGCGCGATCAAGCCGGAGAGCGGGCGCGAGATGGCGGGAAAAAGCGGTACGGCCCAGGTGGCCGAACAGGCTGAGGACGAGGACATGGATGAATCCACGGCCAGTCACCTCAGGCATCACGCACTGTTCATCGCCTACGCACCGTTCCGTCAGCCATCCATCGTTGTTGCCACGGTAGTGGAGCACGGAGGTGGCGGATCCCGCGAAGCCGCACCCGTGACGCGGGCGGTCATAGATGCCTGGCTGGACCAGGAATCAGGCCAGTGAGGAGGTTGCTGCCGGGTTGGGTCAAGTGGCCGCAACTGGATGTCCCGCTGTTGGCTGGTCTGTTGCTGTTGATGGGTTTTGGGCTGTTTGTCCTTTACAGCGCTTCAGGCGGCAGTATGGACACGGTTTACCGCCAGGGAACTCGAATGGCAGTTGGGCTGGTGGCCCTGTTGGTTTTAAGCCAGGTCCCTCCGCACATTCTGCGTATCTGGACACCCTGGCTATTTGTCGCGGGTGTCGTTCTGCTGTTGGCGACCTGGTTATTCGGAACAGGACGCAGCACCAACCGCTGGCTCGACCTCGGCTTTATCCGGTTCCAACCCTCCGAGATCATGAAACTTGCCGTACCGATGATGATGGCCTGGTACCTGCACCCGCGCCGCCTGCCGCCAGACGCCGCATCCATTCTGGTTTTAGTCCTTATACTGGCGGTGCCGGCCGCACTGATCGCCCGGCAGCCTGACCTGGGCACGGCTTTACTGGTTGCAGTCAGCGGTTGTTTCGTGCTGTTTCTCTCCGGTCTGCAATGGCGCGTTATCCTCGGTCTGGCCGGTCTCGCGGCGGCAGCGGCCCCGGCACTCTGGTATGTCATGCATGACTATCAGCGGCAACGTGTTCTGACTTTTCTCGATCCCGAATCCGATCCACTCGGTAGCGGCTGGAACATCATCCAGTCCAAGATCGCGGTCGGTTCAGGCGGGCTGCTCGGCAAGGGCTGGTTGAATGGCACGCAGTCCCGGCTGGAATTCATACCCGAACGCCACACGGATTTTATCCTGGCCGTTTTATCCGAGGAATTTGGCTTGATAGGTGTCATTTTCCTGTTTGCCATCTACCTGTTCATCGCCGGCCGGGGGCTGTACATTGCCACTTTGGCGAGGTTTACCTATGCACGATTGCTCGCCGGAAGCCTCAGTCTGACGTTTTTCGTTTACGTGCTGGTCAATGCCGGTATGGTGTCAGGTCTGCTGCCGGTGGTGGGTGTGCCGCTGCCCCTGGTCAGTTATGGTGGAACTTCCATCGTTACACTTTTGGCCGGATTTGGCATATTGATGTCCATCTATGGACACCGAAATTTCATACGATGAGGTAATTCCGATTAAAATGCGGACTGCAGCACTACAAGGAAGGCTGATCATCATGAAACGAATTCTCACCCTGGCACTGGTGTCGATCCTGAGCGCCTCCTGTCTCGCTCAGCAGCATCCGGGGGCGGAGGACTTCGCGGCCAGGGCTGCTTCCGAATACAACCTGGACCAGGAGGAAATCGTTCTTCTGTTGCAGGACGCCCGCTTCAAGCAATCCATCGTGAATGCGATCAGTCGTCCGGCTGAGGGCAAGCCATGGTTTGAATACCGGCCCATCTTTATAACGGATAAGCGGATCAGGGGCGGGGTAGACTTCTGGCGGGAAAACGAAGTATTGATTAACCAGGCATCAGAACGTTTTGGCGTCGATCCGGAAATTATCGTGGCGATTATCGGGGTCGAGACTTTCTATGGCCGCATCACCGGTGGTTACCGCGTACTGGATGCGTTGACGACCCTCTCCTTTTATTATCCCGACACGGGCAACGACCGGTCAGATTTTTTTTCCCGTGAGCTGATGCAGTTCTTGCTGCTTGGCCGCGAAGAAGGCCTTCCTTTGCGGGATGTTACCGGTTCCTACGCCGGCGCCATGGGGCTGGGCCAGTTCATGCCCAGCAGCTACCGGGAATATGCCGTCGATCTGGACGGAGATGGCCGCCGGGATTTGTGGAGCTCCATGTCCGATGTTATCGGCAGTGTTGCCAACTATCTACACCGTCACGGCTGGGAGTATGGCCAACCGGTCACTTACGCGGCCGAGGTATCGGAAGACGCGGACATGGACCTGGTGACGCGGCGTGATTTCAAACCGAAAATGACCGCTGCCGAACTGGCCGGTGGCGGGTTTGCACCACGAGCCCCAGTCGACAGCGACATGCCGGCAGCCGTCGTGCGGCTAGAGGAACAGGAAGGCGACAGCTACTGGATTACGTTCGAGAATTTCTATGTGATCACCCGCTATAACAGAAGCCCGTTATACGCCATGGCGGTGTTCGAACTCAGCGAAGCCATTCGGGAAGGATTCCAGCAGTGAGATTGTCGGCAACAAAATATGGTCTGCCCGCGCTGGCGCTGCTGACCGGCCTGCTGTTGACATCATGCGCGGGTGAGCAGAAGAGCGTCGACGAGTCTGTCGACGGGCCCTCAACTCTCGACTTGAAAGCCGAAGACGTTGCCGATGCCACCCCCCGGGCAGAGCAGCGTGCCCGCTATGGGAATCAATCTCCCTACGAAGTGTTCGGAAAGCAATACCGTGTCTTGAGAAGCAGCAAGGGATATCACGAGAAGGGCGTCGCTTCCTGGTACGGGAGCAAGTTTCACGGCCGGCGAACGTCCAGTGGTGAGCCTTATGACATGCACCTTGCAACCGCTGCGCACAAATCGCTACCCTTGCCGACATACGCTGAAGTGACCAACCTGGATAACGGCCGGAAGGTGATCGTCAAGATCAATGATCGTGGCCCATTCAAGGATGATCGCCTGATCGACATGTCCTATGGGGCCGCTCTGCGACTGGACATGATCCGAACGGGAACGGCCCGGGTCGAAGTCAGGGCCATCGATATTTCGGATCGTCCAACCCTGGCAAGAACGGATAGTGCCCAGGGGGAAGCCTCCGGTACCTGGCTGCAGGCTGGCGCGTATGGCAGGCGGGAAGGCGCCGAGGAATTGGCGATTCGCCTCGAGCAAGCTGAGCTGAATCCCGTGACAATTTATGACAAGGACAGCCTTTTCAGGGTCTGGCTTGGCCCCTATGCCAGCCGGGCCGAGGCCGAGTCAATCATCAGGAAGGCCATTGAACTTGGCTTCGAGCGCCCGCATACAGTCAAGCGCTAACCGCAGCAGACGGCAGGTTTCACCATATGAAAAGAATTCAGCTAATTATTCTTGTCTTGGCATGCTTCATCGCCGCTGCTGACGCGCAAACCCCAATGCCGGACGCCGCCGCGCGTCCCGTGCCAGCTGCACCGCAACTCGGCGCCAAGAGCTACATACTGGTGGATTTCAATAGCGGCCGCATCATCGTTGCAGAAAGCCCGGATATGCGCGTGGAACCCGCCAGCATTACCAAGCTGATGACGGCCTACGTGGTTTTCATGGAACTCGATCAGGGCAATATCACGCTCGAAGAGACGGTGATGATAAGCGAAAAGGCCTGGCGCACCGGGGGCTCGCGAATGTTCATTGAACCGAACATGCAAGTCAAAGTGGAAGACCTGCTCCGCGGTATGGTGATCCAGTCCGGTAACGACGCCAGCGTTGCGTTGGCGGAACATGTAGCCGGCAGCGAAGAGGCTTTCGCCAGTCTGATGAACCATTATGCAGAGCTGATGGGCATGGAGGACACCCATTTCGTTAATTCGACAGGTCTGCCGGACCCGGCGCACTATACAACCGCCCGGGATATCGTCGCGTTGAGCGCGGCCACGATCCGGGATTTTCCCGACTACTACGGTTGGTATGCAGAGAAAGAATTCACCTTCAATAGTATCAGGCAACACAACCGTAATACGCTGTTATGGCGCGATCCCGCCATCGATGGCTTGAAGACCGGCCACACCGAGGCAGCGGGCTATTGCCTGGCGGCTTCGGCCAAGCGGGACGGTATGCGACTGGTCAGTGCGGTAATGGGCTCCAGTTCAGAATCGAGCCGTGCCAGTGAAAGCCAGACCCTGCTCAATTACGGTTTTCGTTTCTTCGAGACCGTACAGTTATACCAGGCCGGCCAGGAACTGGCCCGGGCCCGCGTCTGGAAGGGCCTGAGTGACGAAGTGACCCTGGGGCTGGACCAGGAGTTGTTCGTTACGATTCCGCGCGGCCGCTACGATGATTTGGAAGCCCAGTTGGAAATGCAGCCGCAATTGAGTGCACCGCTGGCGGCCGGAGTAGTCGTCGGCAAAATCAATGTCAAGCTCGGTGAAGAGTTGGTCGCAAGCCGCGACCTGGTGACCTTGTCCGCGGTGGAAGAAGCCGGATTTTTTGGCAGCATGTGGGACAGTTTGCGGCTTTGGGCGGACGGGTTGTTCGAAAATGACGAATCAGAGCCAGAATCAGAGTAATTCATTACTGGAATTTCCCTGCCGCTTTCCGATCAAGGCGATGGGGAAGAAGAGCGACGAATTCGAGGCCATTGTCGTTCGAATCGTGAGATTGCACGCAGAGCTCTGGCCGGACGAACCCATTCGATCGACATTCAGCAAGGCGGGTAACTACGTCTCCGTGACCGCGGTGGTCGAAGCGACTTCTCAGGATCAGCTGGACGCTATTTATCAGGGATTGACCGATTGTGTCGATGTCCTGATGGCGCTTTGATCCGGAACTGGAACATGTCTGCTCTTCCATCAACCACCGCGCAGGGCCACTTGACCGAGCAGTTGCGGCTGCGTCGCCTTGGATTGTCCGAATACGAACCCGTGTGGCGCGAAATGCAGGCATTTACGGACAACCGCGATGGAGACAGCGGGGATGAGCTCTGGATGGTCCAGCACCCGCCTGTGTTCACGCAAGGCCAGGCCGGCAAGGCCGAGCATCTGCTGGCGCCGGGAGACATACCCGTAATCCAGGTGGATCGCGGAGGCCAGGTGACCTACCACGGTCCGGGACAGATCGTGGCCTACCCGCTGGTGGATATCCGGCGCAAAGGAATCGGGGTGCGGGATTTTGTCAACAGGATCGAAGAATCCATCATCAGGGTACTGGCCGGATACGGTGTCAAGGGTGAACGAATAGCGGGGGCTCCGGGTATTTTCGTGGAAGGCGACAAGATTGCATCACTCGGCTTGAGGGTGCGCCGCGGCCGGGCGTTTCATGGCCTGGCTTTCAACATAGATATGGATCTCGAGCCGTTCCAGCGGATCAATCCATGCGGATTCCAGGGCCTGCAGGTCACCCAGCTGGCAGCCCTGGCGCCGGTCGATATCAGCGAAGTGGAAATTCGGCTGATTGACAGTCTGGCGCAACAACTGGGTTATAGTGAAGTGATCAGCTGTGTGTCTGAGGAATCCATCACGTGAGCGGCCACGATAAACAGCAAGGCGATATCCCAATCCGGATTACGGAGACGAAAGAGCTGGGTGCGGACAAGATGGCGCGCAACACCGCCAAGTTTGACGCGGATGCACCCCGTTTGCGAAAGCCTTCCTGGATCCGCGTGCGCCTGCCCTCGGGGAATGCTGTTGAAGCGCTCAAGGGCAGACTGCGGGAACGCGATCTCGTCACCGTCTGCGAGGAGGCTAGCTGTCCGAACATCCATGAATGTTTTTCCAAGGGAACGGCGACATTCATGATTCTCGGAGATGTGTGTACCCGGCGCTGCTCTTTCTGCGACGTTGCGCATGGCCGCCCTCTGCCGCCGGATGCCAGTGAACCCGGACAACTGGCGCAAACCGTCAGGGATATGAAATTGAAATACATCGTGATCACTTCCGTGGACCGCGATGATCTCAGGGATGGGGGAGCCGCGCATTTTGCCGAGTGCATCGATTGCGTAAGAAAACTGAGTCCGGGAATCAGCATCGAGATTCTGGTTCCGGATTTTCGAGGCAAGGGTAAAATTGACCGTGCGCTTGAAATCCTGGCGTCGTCGCCCCCGGATGTATTCAATCATAATGTCGAGACGGTCCAGGCGCTGTATCGAAATGTCCGGCCGGGGGCGGACTACCAGTGGTCCCTGGGACTGCTGGCGCGGTTCAAGTCGGAGCACCAGGATATTCCGACCAAATCCGGGATCATGCTGGGGCTGGGTGAATCCTGGGACCAGGTGAAAGAAACTTTGCGGGACTTGCGTGCACACGCAGTGGACATGATCACGATCGGGCAATACCTGCAGCCCACCCCCCATCACCATCCCGTCATGCGGTACTGGACACCCGAGGAATTCGACAGCCTCGCGGAGTATGGATACAGCCTTGGTTTCAGCCACATGGCATCCGGCCCGCTCGTTCGCTCTTCCTACCACGCAGACCTCAGCGCGGAGGAATCCGGGCTGGTTTAAATATGGCTATACATCACGAAATTCCGGCCGTTCGTCGCTTCAATGACATAAAATTGAACCTCCACGTTGTAAATTCGGTCTGAAACAGGCATAAATATGGCTTCCTTTGATTGACGGAATGGTCATCAAAGGCCGATTTTCAGGCGGTTTTGGAGATTTGTCCTGGTGAAACGAACATCGATCTTTGTCATGCTGGCCCTGGCCGCCTGTACGGTTTTTGCCGCGGTGGATACGGATCGTGCGCTCAAACTCGAGCCCAACATGGAGCAGCGCTACGCAAGTAATATTGCGACCCGTTTCCTCACCAATTACCACTACAAGCGCACGCGCCTGGACGATGAATTGTCCAGCCAGATCTTCGACAGCTACCTGAAGTTGCTCGATCCCAACCGAATCTATTTCCTGGCTGGCGATGTCGAGATGTTCGAGCGCTACCGTCACGGTATGGACGATGCGCTGCGGCATTCGGATCTTCTTTCCGCTTATGACATTTTCAATGTCTACTCGGATCGCGTTCAACAGCGGGCCGACTACGCGCGAAACCGCGCCAGGCAGCCTTTCGACTTCACGCTGGATGAAAATTATCAGTACGACCGGGAAGACGAGCCCTGGGCCAAAACAACCGCGGAACTGGACGAGCTGTGGCGCAAGCGGGTGAAGAACGACTACCTGCGTTTGTTGTTGACCGACAAGGAAGACGAAGCGATTGTCGAAACGCTGATCGAGCGTTATGACAACCTGGAGCGCAGGATCAACGAACTCAACACCGAGGACGTTTTCCAGTTCTTCATGAATGCATTTGCGCAGTCGATCGAGCCCCACACAGCTTACCTCTCACCCCGGACATCCGAGAATTTTGAAATCTCGATGAAGCTGTCTCTGGAAGGCATCGGGGCGCTGCTGGGCCGTGAAAACGAATATACGCTCATTTCGAGCGTCGTACCCGGCGGACCTGCCGACAAGGACGGGCGCCTGAAGGCCGGCGACCGCATCACCGCGGTCGGCCAGGGAAATGACGGCAAGATGGTCGATGTCATCGGCTGGCGGATCGATGATGTGGTCGACCTGATCCGCGGTCCCAAAGACACCGTGGTAAGGCTCGAAGTGTTGCCCGAGGACGCCAGTATCAGTGGTCCGACCAGCATTATCGATATCGTGCGCAACGAAGTGAAACTGGAAGAACAGGCAGCCAAGAGTGAGATCATCGAGATACCTGTCAAGGGGTCCGAAGATGAAGTCATCAAGATTGGCGTAATCGACCTTCCGGTGTTTTACCTCGACTTCAACGGCCGCGCGCAGAACAAGCCGGATTACCGCTCCAGCACACGCGACGTGCGCAAGCTGATCGGCGAGATGGAAGAGCAGGGTGTGGCCGGCATCGTGGTCGACCTGCGTAACAACGGTGGTGGCTCGCTGCTGGAAGCAACGACGCTGACCGGTCTGTTCATCGACAAAGGCCCCGTGGTACAGGTGCGTAACTCGAGCGGCCGGATTTCCCTGGAGGAGGATGTCGAGCCGGGCATGGCCTGGGAAGGCCCACTGGCCGTGCTGGTCAACCGCTATAGTGCTTCGGCTTCCGAGATTTTCGCGGCTGCGATCCAGGACTACGGCCGCGGTGTCGTCATTGGTGAACCCACGTTCGGCAAGGGCACCGTGCAGAGCCTGCTGGACCTGGATGACTATGCGCCCTCGGACAAACCCAGCATGGGGCAGCTCAAAATAACCATGGCCCAGTTTTTCAGGGTCAATGGCGGCTCGACCCAGAACCGGGGCGTGGTGCCGGACATTCGCTTTCCATCCGCGGGAGATCCGGAAGAATATGGCGAGCGGTCGATGGATAATGCCCTGCCGTGGACCAGTATCGACTCTGCTCGATACGACCCCAGTGGGGACTTGAGCCGCCTGGTGGCGGTCGCCGACAGCCGCTATCAAAACCGGATTATCGGGGATCAGGAGTTCAGCTGGCTGTTGAGCGATATCGACGAATACAACGAGCACGCCAAGGAAACCAGCGTTTCGCTGCTGGAAACCGTGGGCCGGGAAAAGATGAAGGAAGAAGAAGAAAAGCGGGCTGAGCGCAAGGCGCAACGGGAACATGGCGGTCCGTTGCTGGAGGAGAATAGCGTGCTCGCCGAGACTGTGAACCCGGACCTCGGCGAATATCCCGATTTGGAAGGAGATACCGCTGAAGCCAGTGATGACGAGGAAGAAGAGGAAGGCCCCGACCTGTTGTTGCGCGAAGCAGCGCGTATCGTTGCGGACATGGTCGAACTGGAGTCTGATATCGACTTGCTGGAACGGCAGTTTGCCCGTTTGAATGCCGAACCTGTCGAGAACGCCAAGCTTCACTGAGCCCGGCCTCGAAAGACTTCGATAAAAAAAGCCGGCTACAAAGCCGGCTTTTTTAACTCGCTCAACGGAGATGGTTAGTCTCGTTTGAGTAAATCGCGTATTTCGGTCAAAAGCGATTCTTCGGCAGACGGCTTGGGTGGAGCCGCGGGTGCTTCTTCCTCTTTCTTCTTCATTGAATTCATTGCCTTGATCACCATGAAGATGGCAAAAGCGATGATAATGAAGTCGATGACAGTCTGGATGAATGACCCGTAGTTCAATGTGACCGCAGCGACTTCGCCGCTGGCTTCTTGCAAGGTCATTGCCAAATCGCTGAAGTCCACGCCACCAAGCGCCAAGCCGATAGGCGGCATCAGCACATCACTGACAAAGGACGATACGATTTTTCCAAAAGCGCCGCCGATAACGATACCAACAGCCATATCTACAACATTTCCGCGCATAGCGAAATCGCGGAATTCCGACATCATACTCATTAGTCTCTCCCTATAGATGCATGAAATGCTCGACTATCATAGCGAAAAAATAAAAGGAGTGCCGGGTCATTAACCGTGGCGATTGGCTGCTGATAGAATCCTATCTTATGACCAAACCCGTCATCCTTCAGATCGCCTTGCCCGTTCCGCTGCCGCAACTTTTCGATTACCTGCCGGTGCAGGATGGGCCTGACGTCACTCCCGGAACTCGCGTTCTGGTTCCTTTCGGGCGCCGAAAACTGGTCGGAGTCGTAACCTCAAAATCGGATCGGAGCGAGGTCACGGAGACGCGTTTGCTCCGGGTTTCAAAATTCCTGGATGATGAACCCATATTAGACAGCGAGTTGATGGACCTGCTGCGCTGGTGCTGGCATTACTACAAACATGCACCGGGAGAGGTGCTTGCAAACGCTTTGCCGCCTGCCCTGAGGAATGCTAAGGGCGCGTTGCCGGCTGCTCCGGTCCGCTATCGCCTGACTGCCGCCGGACTTGAATGCCTGGAGGACCCGCCCGCGAGGGCGCCCATTCAGCGCATGATGCTGCAAACCCTGGCCGCGGGTCCCCGGGAGGGTGAGGCGCTTTCGTCTATCGGCAGCCAGTGGCACAAGACGCTCTCCACGCTGATCGGGAAGGGCTGGGTCGAAACAGAGACCATCCCGCCTGGAAAGCCAACATTGTCGCCCGGCCCCGAACTCACACCGGATCAGCAGCAGGTCGTGACAGCCATTGCAGCCGATATGGATACGTTTCGCTGTCATCTCCTCGATGGCGTTACCGGAAGCGGAAAAACAGAAGTCTATTTACACCTCCTTGAAAAAGTCCTTGCTGCCGGCAAGCAGGCTCTTGTGCTCGTTCCTGAAATTGGATTGACGCCCCAATTGCTCAGGCGGTTCGAGACACGAATGGGCTTGAAACCGGCTGTCATTCACTCCAGCCTCAGTGCCGGGGAACGTTTGGGCGCCTGGGCTGCAGCGAGGTCCGGCCGTGCGGCTCTGATCGTCGGTACACGGTCTGCGCTGTTCACACCCATGCCCCGGCCGGGAATCATCGTGCTTGACGAAGAGCATGACAGCTCGTTCAAACAGCAGGACGGATTTCGCTATTCTGCCCGTGACGTTGCGGTAAAACGGGCGTCGGAGCTTGGGATACCCATCGTACTGGGCAGCGCGACGCCTTCGCTGGAGTCACTGAAAAACGCCATTGACGGCAGGTACGGCTGGCACAGGCTGCGCGAAAGGGCGACAAAAGCCACGTTGCCGGCCTGGCGCGTCCTCGACCTAAAGCAACAGAATACGTTTCACGGCCTGACCCGTCCCGCACTCGATGCCATCGAAGAGACCCTCGACAGGGGTGAGCAGGTCATGGTGTTTCTCAATCGCCGTGGTTATTCTCCTGTATTGATGTGCAAGTCCTGTGGTTGGTATGGCAACTGCGACCGTTGTGACGCGCACCTGACCTGGCACCGGAAGGAAGGACGCCTGTGTTGCCATCATTGCGGCAGCCAGCGCCGGGCGCCGGCTTTGTGCCCCGATTGCCGTGCCGATGCGTTGATCGGAGCCGGTGAGGGCACCCAGCAACTGGAAGAATCGCTGGAGAAGCGTTTTCCGGATATCCCGATACTGCGGTTCGACCGGGACCGGACCAGCCGCAAAGGCGTGATGAGCCAACAGCTGGACGAGGTGCGCAAGGGCGAGCCCTGCCTGATGGTGGGTACCCAGATGCTGGCCAAGGGGCACCATTTCCCAAGTGTGACCCTGGTCGTGATCGTGAATATCGACCAGGCTCTGTACAGTTCGGATTTCCGGGCACTGGAACGCATGGGCCAGATGATTCTGCAAGTGGCAGGAAGAGCGGGGCGCATGGAGAAAGCAGGTACGGTCCTGTTGCAAACGCTGCATCCGGAGCACCCGGCGCTGGAGCTGTTGCTGAGCCGCGGCTACGAGGCCTATGCTAAATGGCTGCTGGAAGAGCGCAGCCTGGCCGGATTGCCGCCCACCAGCTACCAGGCACTGCTGCGGGCCGAGGCGCATGACCGCTCATTGGCAGAGCGATTTTTGGAAGATGCGGCGGCTGCTTTTCCGGAGGGCAGCACGCGGGTTTACGGGCCCATGCCGGCCATCATGGAACGGGTCGGTGGTCGGTCGCGAATGTACCTGCTTCTGCTGTCTGGCAGCCGCAGTGGACTGCACCGCCAGATCGATCCATGGTTGCCGTGCCTGAGGGCGCTGAAGTCGGGGCGGACAGTGCGCTGGGCAATTGATATGGATCCGCTGGAGCTGTGACCATTGACACTGCCGTTTTAGGCTCCATCTGGTACAAAGTCGGGTTTAATCCACCCCACTTCAGAATTCGAGGCGCATCACGCAGGAACGGGTAAATGGAACAGGCAGAAAATGAGACAAAGATGACTTCTGAGGCCGAGCCCGGCGCGCACGAAGCGTTCGTTTCGCTCAGCAAGGCGGCGAATGAACTGATTATTGGTCAGCATCGACTGATGGAGCGGCTTCTGATCGCCTTGTTGAGCAATGGCCATTTGCTGGTCGAAGGAGCGCCAGGGCTTGCCAAGACGACTGCCATCAAGGTAATAGCCGACCGGATCGAAGGTGATTTTCACCGCATTCAGTTCACTCCTGACTTGCTTCCGGCTGACCTTACCGGTACGGAAATTTACCGGCCCCAGGAGGGTAGTTTCGAATTCCAGCAAGGACCCATTTTTCATAACCTGATACTGGCTGACGAGGTTAACCGGGCTCCTGCCAAAGTCCAGTCTGCGCTGCTTGAGGCCATGGGTGAACACCAGGTAACGGTCGGCCGTGTGACCTACCGCCTCCCGCCTTTATTCCTGGTCATGGCGACACAGAATCCCATCGAGCAGGAAGGTACCTATCCATTGCCCGAGGCCCAGTTGGACCGGTTCCTGATGCACGTGTCCATCGGCTATCCTGACGGTGCTGCAGAAAAGGAAATTCTGAAGCTGGCTCGCCAGCAGGCACGTGATGAATTGAGCGAACAGTCAGCCGCGCCGGTGCTGGTAACCCAGGAACAGGTATTCCTGGCGCAAAATGCCGTGCTTAACCTATTCATGGCTCCAGCGCTGGAAGACTACATCGTGCAGCTCGTGCTGGCTTCCCGCGAACCGGGGAGCTGGGATAAGGAACTGTCGCGACTGGTCAGCTTTGGCGGAAGTCCGCGCGCGACGATCGCAATCGACCGCTGCGCACGGGCACGGGCCTGGTTGGATCAGAGAGAATTCGTTTCTCCGGACGATATTCATGCCGTCATTCACGATGTCATGCGGCACCGCGTACTGTTGTCCTACGAAGCCGAAGCCGATGGCGTAACGGTTGACCAACTGACGGACCGGCTGCTGGACCTGGTTCCCGTTCCATGATTTCTGCCACGGACCGAACCCGGCCGGGGGACGGTATTCACCTGACCGCGGCAGAGCTGATTTCCCTGAGACCCCGTTGCCATGCCTTGCGTTTGCCAATGCGGCAGTCCGCGACGCCTTCGCCAACGCAGCGGTCCGCGATTCGCTGGCTAACGCGGCGGTACGCGATGCGTTCGCAAACGACGCAGTGCGTAACGCCTTCGCCAACGCAGCGGTTCGCGATGCATTTGCTAG
>CAMYKC010000035.1 GCA_947258865.1 uncultured Lysobacterales bacterium | reverse complement strand
GTCAACGAGGCCCCGGTTGTAAACGACCAGACATTCAACATCGACGAAATCAGTCAGCTGTTCAACGCACGGGGCAGTGATTTTTTGGCCGTCTGTCAGGCGGCGGACCGGCTGCGGAAATCAACGTGCGGTGACGCAGTCAGCTATGTCATCAACCGGAACATCAATTACACAAACATATGCAGCTACCGTTGTACGTTTTGCGCATTCGCCAAGGGTAAAAAAGGTACTGCAGCCAGTGACGCTCCGTATCTGAAGAGTCCTTTTGAAGTCGGCCAGCTGGCCCGGGAAGCCTGGAAGCGCGGCGCCACTGAAGTTTGCCTGCAGGGCGGTATCCACCCTGCTTTCACCGGCCAGACCTATATCGACATTTGCTCGGCTGTAAAATCAGCGGTTCCGGATATGCATATCCACGCGTTTTCGCCCCTCGAAGTGACGCATGGGGCCGAGTCGTTGGGTATTTCCGTTCCGGAATTTCTCAGTGAGTTGAAGAAAGCCGGCCTCAAGACTCTTCCGGGTACGGCGGCAGAAATTCTCAGTGACGATGTCCGGGCTGAAATCTGTCCCGACAAATTAGATTCCCAGCAGTGGCTGAACGTGGTGGAGGCTGCCCACGACCTGGGTTTGGCGACGACCGCAACCATCATGTTCGGGCATGTGGATCACTACCATCACTGGGCGATTCACCTGCTTCGTATCCTTGAGTTGCAGCAGCGATCGCTGGGCATTACCGAATTTGTACCGTTGCCATTTGTAGCCGGTGAGGCCCCGATTTACCGGCGCGGACAGTCACGCCGGGGACCGACGCTACGTGAGGCTGTATTGATGCATGCCGTTTCGAGGCTGGTCTTGTCGCCGCAGGTCAGCAATATCCAGACTTCCTGGGTGAAGATGGGCCTGAAAGGTGCTGCTTCGTGTCTGCAGGCCGGCGCCAATGACTTGGGTGGAACGTTGATGAATGAAAGTATCACGCGGGCCGCAGGTGCCAGGCATGGTCAGGAAATGACGCCGGGGACATTGCGTGGAGTCATCCTTTCCTGCCAGCGCCGGCCCTACCAGCGCAATACATTTTACGAACCGGTAGCCAGGGAGCCGGATGAATCCATGGGTGAATTGGAGATCATCGGCAGCGTATATACGGACTTGTACGGGAATCCCGTCAGGGCATACCCAATTCCGATCGTCACTGAATAGTCAGCGCATTATCCAGCATCAGTTCAGCGCCGTTGACGTAGCACGATTCGTCACTGGCCAGGAAGAGCACGAGGTTTGCCACATCCTCCGGGCGCCCGATGCCCACCGGGTTTGCAGGATCTTTCTTGTCAGGATCCGGCGCACCCAGGCCCAGTTGTTCAAAGGCGTCGTGCAGCATTGGCGTTTCGATGGCACCTGCGTGGATGGAATTGCAGCGAATATTGTAACCATTCATCTGGCAATGGACTGCGATGGCCTTTGTCATACTTCGCACCGCGCCCTTGGCGGCGGAGTAGGCGAAATACACCGGGTAGCCCAGGTGTGAAGCCACGGAAGCCATGTTGATGATGGACCCGCCTCCCCGTTGTTTCATGGCTGGAATGGCGGCCCGGCAGCCCAGGAAGACGCCTTCATTCATGACTGCATTGGCCTGGCGGAACTGTTCGAGTGTGGTGCTTTCAGGGGTGGCGATGAATGCGATACCGGCATTGTTGACCAGGACATCCAGCCCGCCGAATTCGTCGATTACAGCCGCCATGATTTCTTCCCACCGGCCTTCATCCGAAACGTCCTGGTGAAAGAACAGGGCCTTCTGGCCTGTTGATGCGCTGATCTCGGCGGCAAGCGCCTGTCCGCCGTCATCGATGTCAGTGAGTATGACAGTGGCACCTTCTTCGGCGAGTTTCCAGGCATCCGCTTTACCCAGGCCGGAGGCCGCTCCCGTGACTAAAACAATCTTTCCAGACATACGTGGCATCGAATTTTTCCGATCTGACAGGCCCGATTCCATACTAACAATCAGTAGTGCTTGTTTCAAACAGATATGACTTTTTTTTCTCTCCTTACGGTACACTGAACACCTTGATGCATTTCAACGAACGATTGGAACACGGAGTTTTTCAGCGGAATTTTTCAGGACAGGCAAAAGTTGAGTTTTCCGGAAGCACACAAAGCGAAAGGAACAAGACCGGAGGGTAAGCAACCATCCGGGCCGGGCGATAGTGGCTGGCAGGCTCGAAAAAGCGCCGCCACTCGTAATCAGATCATCAGCTCGGCGATCAGGTGTATCGTCGAATTAAGCTACTCGAAAACGACAATGATCAAGATATCCGAAAAGGCGGGATTGTCTCGCGGTGCTACCCTGCATCACTTCCCGTCCAAAATGGACATGATCAGGGCCGTTGTGGGCTACCTGAATGAGAAGCGAATAGAAGCATTTCGACGCGCCATCGAGGAGATTCCAACAGACGCTGACATGGCACATGTCGCGGTTCAGGCATATTCGGTGCATGTGGATCATCCGATCTATATTGCGCTATTCGAACTTGCGGTTGCGGCTCGAACAGATAATGAACTGAAAGAGATTCTGCACCCGGCACAGCTGGCTTTCGATCGCGAGTGGTACAGAACAGCCTGGGACCTGTTTCCTGAATGGCATTCTGATCGCAAGGCATTTGACCTGGCCCTCAATCTCAGTCAGCAATTGATGGAAGGTATGGCAATCAGCAACTTTACGCACGCCCGAAAATATGACAAGAAACAATTATTGTCCTATCTGGAAGAAAAAGTCAGAGAATTGCGGCCACCATCCTCGTAAACTGTTCCAGGGCAGGCGACGAGTGTGGACGGGCGCACCGAATCGCTTTCCCATATCATGGATTGAATCGGTAAGCAGAAACATGGGACATGAAAGCAGCATGGTTTGATTCTTTTAGTCCGGCGCCGAATGTGCTGGTGGTCGGCGAGTTGGAGGCCATCCGTGATATTTCAAATGCCCCTGGCCAAGGCCGGTCGCAACACCGGATTGCACACTCGCTCCCCCTGGAGGAAGTCGTGAGGTCTCACGATTTGATAGCGCAGGGTGGATTTCGTGGTTGTGTCATTCTGCGTAGGACATGACTTCGACCTGGCTCAGGATTTTCCTCACGCTGTTGGCCATGGCTATGCCGGGGGCCACCGCCCTGCAGGCTGCCGACGCGGAATCTGCGGCCGTATTGGTAAACAGCGAGGAACTGCATGGCCGATGGGCAGGAAAAGATAATCGGATAGCGGCATTTCTTGGCGTTCCCTTCGCCGCAGCGCCCCTGGGAGATTTGAGGTGGCGCGCGCCCAGGCCTCACCGACCGCGGCCCGGGCCGCAGCCGGCGGTGGATTTTGCACCGGCCTGCATGCAGGGCTCCGGCGGTGTGGACTGGTATGTTGCTGTGGCCGCCGCTTTCGGTCATGGCCCGGAAGCTGTCGGCAGGCCGAGCGGATTCAGCGAAGACTGTCTCTATCTGAATGTCTGGTCTCCACAATTGGATGAAAATGCAGGCCTGCCGGTAATGGTGTTCGTGCACGGTGGCAGTAATTCCGGTGGATGGTCCTATGAACCCAACTATATTGGCGCCAGGCTTGCTGAGCGGGATGTGGTCGTTGTCACCATTGCCTATCGCCTGGGCCCCTTCGGCTTTTTCTCACATCCGGCCCTGGTCAACGAAGACAATGAACCGGTCGCGAATTTTGCATTGCTGGATATCGAAGCGGCCTTTGTCTGGATCAGAAAACATATCCGGGCTTTTGGCGGCGATCCGGATAATATTACTGCCTTCGGCGAGTCAGCCGGAGCCCTCGACATCGTCGATCTGCTGGTCGCTGATCTGGCTACCCGGCGCGTGGGTGGTTCCGGGTTCCGGCGCTTGATTTCCCAGAGCCTGGGGGGATCACTGAACGGCCGCCAGACCCTGGCCGAAGAGCAGGCGGTTGGTGAGCAGTTGATCAGCTATCTGGACATCGAAGGAGATATCACCGCGGCCAGGCTGCGCGGCATTCCTGCCGATGACCTGCTTGCTGCCACCGAACGGCTTCCCGCGGATCATTATTTCGACGCCGTGATCGACGGCCGCACGCTGACAGCCCAGCCCATTGACACGCTGCGTCACGCCAGCATGGCCGGCGTAGACATTATCGCCGGTACGAATGCAGACGAATGGCTGATGTATGTCAGCAATGACGCCAAGCGCAGCGACCTGGAGACATGGATTACCGAGAATGCCCCGGAGCACCGTGAACGCTTGCTGGAGCTGGTGAGTGACGAAACTGATATACGCAGCGTACTTGACCGGTTACGGACTGCGAAGAGCATGCTTTGCCCCTCCCGCTACCTGGCGATGCGGGCGAATGCAGGGGGCGGCCGCGGCTGGGTCTACTACTTCACCCGTCAGCGGCCTGGACCGGGTGGTGAGAAACTGGGCGCCTACCACGGAACGGAGCTGCCTTACGTTTTCAACCAGCATGATGACTGGCTGCCTGTGGATCGGGAGGATCGCATGCTTACCGAGGCCGTACTGGATTTCTGGGTGCAATTTGCCCGAACCGGCGATCCAAACCTTGAAGGCCGGCCTGGATGGCCGGTGCACTCACCTGACGACCCCACCGTCATGGAGCTGGGGTCCCGGATTGGCCCCATGGCCCCGATGGGCGCGGAACTGTGCGAGATGCTGGGGCCGGTCACGGAAGGTCGCAAGGTGGATTGAGCATGAAACATAAGGTTGACTGGCCGAGTTTTATCGCTTCAATTGGGGTGATTCTCGCAGTTTGCATACCGCTACTGCTTTTTCCGCAAAGCGGCGCTGAATTCCTGTCCGGCCTGTACAAGAATGTGACGGCGCATTTTGGATTCCTCTACCTCCTGGCCGGACTCTCCGTGATTATCTTTCTGGCATGGCTGGCCCTGGGTCCTTATGGCAAAGTTCGTCTTGCCGCGGGTGATGAAGAGCCGGAATTCAGCACCCTGAGCTGGACTGCGATGCTGTTTTGCGCGGGTGTCGGCGCCGGGCTGATGTTCTGGGCGCCTATCGAGTGGGCTTTCTATTACGGTGCTCCGCCATTCGGCACAGAACCGCGTTCAGTCGAGGCAGCCGAATGGGCATCGGCCTACGGTATCTTTCACTGGGGACCGACTGCCTGGGCGTTCTACTGCCTGCCTACCGTCGCGATCGCTTACCCGTACTATGTTAAAAGAATTTCGTTTTTACGCCTGAGCACCAGTTGCCACTATTTCTTTGGCGGCGAAGAGGAGACACGGAGTGAGCGCCTGATCGACTGGTTGTTCATGATCGGGCTATTGGGCGGCGCGGGTACATCCCTGGGGTTTTCTACGCCAATGATAGCAGCCTGTGTCGCCCGCGTGACCGGGCTGGAGGCTGATTTCACGCTGGAAATCATCATCGTTATTGTTTCCGTGATTATCTTCGCGACCAGTGTCTGGCTGGGACTCAAAAAGGGGATCAAGAGACTCAGCGATATGAACATGTGGCTGGCATTTGCACTGCTTGCTTTCGTATTGATTGCCGGTCCCACCGTGTTCCTTCTGAAAACGTCGGTCAACAGTCTTGGGCTGGTCATTCAGAATTTCGTGCGGATGAATTCCTGGTCCGACCCATTCACCGAATCGGGTTTTGTCGAAAACTGGACGGTCTTCTACTGGGCATGGTGGATTGCCTATGCACCTTTCGTAGGACTGTTCGTGACCCGCATTTCACGCGGCCGCAGCTTCCGCCAGGTGATATTCGGCATGACGGGATATGGCTCGCTGGGAAGCGCACTCTTTTACCTGGTTTTCGGAAATTTCGGACTCAGCCTCGAGTTGGACGGGGTGGTCCAGGTCGGCCGGATCGTTGAAGAGCAGGGCGGTGCGCTGGCCATCGTCGCAATTCTTGACGAGTTACCGGCAGCCGGGATAGTCATTACCATCTACGCACTGATCGCGTTGATTTTTTCAGCAACGACCTATGACTCAGCCTCGTACATTCTGGCTTCGGTAGCGACGCGCCGGCTCTCCGCAGGAGAGGATCCGGATCGGTGGCACCGCGTTTTCTGGGCGGGCGCCCTGGCCGTGCTGCCGCTGACGCTGATGTTCATTGGAGGGCTTACAGTAGTTCAGTCGGCCACGCTGATCGTTTCACTCCCCCTGATCGGCGTGGGCATACTGATGTCAGTATCTCTGGTCAGGCAATTGCAAATCGATTACGGCTGAACCGCCGCGACGATGGAGTTTCAGCCGCTGCTGCATCCTTTGGATCTCACCGGTACGATCTGAACGAAGCCTTCTGCATCAATAGCGACAACTTTTGGTTTCGAATTTGAATCCAGGTGGCACATGTGAAACTGGCCTTGCTGTGAACCGTCTTCCGGTACCAGCCCGGCGACATGGAAAGAAGCCGTTTTCTGAACGGCGCCCGTCGCAACGATTCTGATGTTTTCGTTCGGAGCACTGAATGACTCGATCAATTCGATGTCCTGCACACTGTGATCGCCATTACCGTCAGTGTAAACAAGCCAGCCCTGGCTCCAGTCGCCATCGCTTCTGCAGTTTTTGTTTTCGCCGTTTTTCATTTTTAAATTCCCGTGTTCGCCCCCTTCAATTGACTTCAAAGACAGAAGTAACCGAATCATCTGTTTTGGAAACGAGCATGATCTTACCCGGTTTTTCCACCAGGCCCCGTTCATCGAAAACAAATGACTCAAGATCGGATATCAGCAGGATATCCGCCGGGACACGATAATCCTGCAATTCGATAATGCGTTCACCTTCGCCTTCGCCTTGAGAAGTAAAGCTGATGTTCTGGGCCGTTTCACCGGCCAGGGTTTCGAAGTTGACAGACACGCCCGATTCATTCATGCGGGCAATATGTCTGGCGGCCTCTATTGAATACTGGACGTTTTCGAATGTGGCCGTCATTTCCGCTTTCGCCGCTGCCCCGCCGATTGAAGGCATGGCAAATGAAACAAGAATGATCAGCAAGCTGACGACCAGAAGAATCTCCAATATGGTGATTCCCCTGGAAGGAAAGGCAGGTTGTTTTAACGGTTTGATGTTCATATTCCCCTACGGTTGCACCTGTTTATTTACCCTTCAGGTCACCGGCAGTCATGACTGTCATGTCTCACCGGTCGCCAATCCGTAGCGAAATCAATGAATTCCTATACCTGCTCACATTATAAATCAAGTACAAGGCAGGTATTGGGTCTGGGAGTACCGCTTATCGTGCCGAATGCACCATTCAACCTGCCACGAATAAAAAAGCCGGCGCCCGGGGGCGCCGGCCGGGTTATGAATGCAGGGTGACCCCGTCACCCGCTATCTGAAAGGACCTACTCGAAAACGTCGTTCATGGCCTGGGTGCAAGCGGCACTGACGGATTCCTTGTTTGCTTCAAGGCACTCGATAATGCGCCCTTCACCTGCCTGGACGGTCGGGCACAACTTCATGTAGTCATCCTCGCACTGGCCGGCTACGTAATTGAGCGCGGACACCGCGCGTTCCAGCTGGGCCGATGCATCGTAAAGTGCATACTGGCATTGACCGGAAAGCTTATCTTCGTGCGCATAAAAGCAGGCCAGTAATCGGCCTTCACCCATTGAGACCTGGCTGCAGTAGTTCTGAATTTCCGTAGCACAGCCTTTCTGCACGGCGCTGACAATGTCTTCGGCTAAAACCGGGCCGGAAACACCCAGGAGCGTACAAAGGGCACACAGGATCGTCGTTCTGGTTTTCATTAAAGTCTTCTCCTCAAAATCACATGTAAATCGGGTTGCATATTATGAACTATTTCAACCATCAGCGCCCGGGCTTGATGAATGTTGTTTAGCCTCGTTCAGAGCATCGAGCAGGATTTCAGCCCAACCGCCCAGGATCCTTTCGGCTGCCCGCTTATTGGTTACCGAGTTGGTCCAGGTGTAAAAACCCTGACGGGCTGCATTATCGACCTGGCGGTCAAGCGCCTTGGCGATCAAATCGCCCGTAACCGAATCGAAGATTTCAAGGTACAGGGTCATCTCGCCGGCGGAGGCCGTATACGAGGAAGTCCTGCCTGCGTGGGGCGTGTCGGGTGCTGTAACGTTGAGATTGATGATGGCGGGCCTGATTAACAGGACATCTTCAGCGGCCTCATCGACGACGGGGTAGCCGCCGTCTTCGAGCGTCTTCTTAAACACGGCGTGGAATTCCTTTGACAGGTTGTTCTTGATGTTTTCGACGTCCTTGGAGGTCACTCTCAGGCGGTCGGCAGACCGGCTGCGCTGATCTCTTGCCCAGTTCTTTTTGAACGCCACATAGGCGTCAAGCAGCTTGACGCGCTGATAAGGAGCCAGATCGGCGCCGGGCTCGGCATAAACGACCGCTAGTTTCGAGTCGGGTACACGATGCAGCCCGTCTTCGGTCACCTCCGGTAATGGCTGCTTTGCCGCCATCAGTGAAGTTGAACCAAAGAGTAGGGATGTAATCAATAATACCATTGAAATTCTGATCGTGTTCATGGGAAAAACTCCTTGGGGGACAGTACTGCAGATAAGACCATCGTTGTGTTCAGTATATTACAAGGCCTTAAAACGGGGTATGATTTCTTGTGTCCCGGAGGCCTTCCCGACAATCCCGGAGAGTTTGAATGAAAAGGACGATCCTGATTCTGCTGCTTTTCAGCAATCTGGCTTTTGCAGACGCCAGGCAAATCGACGACTACCAGTGGGAAGGCGTGGAGCGAATCGTTGCTATCGGTGATTTGCATGGGGATTTCACCAACTATCTTGCGACGTTGAAGGCAGCGGGCCTGGTCGATAAAAAGGGCAAGTGGAGCGCGGGAAAAACCCACCTGGTGCAGACGGGCGACATCCCGGACCGCGGCCCGGATACCGAAAAAATCATCGACCACATCACCAAGCTCGCCAAACAGGCCAGCCGGAAAGGCGGACGGGTGCACAGCCTCATCGGTAACCATGAGGCAATGAACGTTTTTGGCGATCTGCGCTATGTCCATGAAGGTGAATTCGCGGCTTTCGAGACAAAAAATTCAGCCAGGTTGCGGGACCGCTACTACGATCTATACCTGCAGAGCCTCGAGGCCCACGATCCGGAGACTTTTGCGAACCTGCCGGAGAATTTCAGGGACGAATGGAATGTTCGGCATCCCCTGGGATGGGTCGAACATCGCCAGGCCTGGGACCCGGCCTGGGATGCTGATGGCAAATTTTCAAAGTGGGTGCTGGATAAAAAAGTCGCTATACGGATCAATGACAATTTGTTTTTACACGGCGGCATCAGTGGTTTTTATTGTCAGAATTCCCTGGATTCGATAACCGAAAAAGTAGTCGGCAAACTGGCGCACTACGATCCTAAGAATCCTGGCGTCCTCGATGACGAATTCGGTCCGCTATGGTACAGGGGACTGTCTGGTGTCGAGCCGCACGCGCTTCCTGAAACTGTCGACGCGATTCTCGCGCACCACAAGGTGTCCCGCATCGTGGTCGGCCACACACCGACCAGCGGCATCGTCTGGCCGCGTTACGACGCCAAGGTCGTCATAATCGACACCGGTATTGCAAGCGCCTATGGCGGTTACGTTGCTTACCTGGAAATAACACCGGGAGGCCTTTATGCCGGCTACCCGCCGGGCAAACTGCCACTGCCAGTCAGCGACGATGGCAACATCGCTTACCTGGAACAGGTGATTCAGATGGATCCGAAAAATCCCTATTTGCGGGAACGCCTCGAAACTCTGACGCATCCGCCCGCGCCGGTTCCCATGGAAGCCGTTGAAGGGGAAGAGCCTGTCCCGGCAAAACCCGAAGCCAAACCCGAAGCCAAACCCATTCCTATTTGCGGCATTTCGAAATAACCAATTTCTCGAAATCTCTCGGGTCCTTGATGATCTCAAAAAATTTATCGAGATACCGGTTCACTTTTTTTTGCGTCCCCGATTTCAATCGATTTTCGCCATTAACCAGCGCGTGAATTTCAGATTCCCTGGTGAGCAGATGCTGACGGGCGTCCTCCAAAGTGCTGTTATGAACGCAGTAACCGCGGAACAGGCGTTGGGTGACTGATCTGATCGGCAGGCCATTGGGCGGTGCTGCGTAGTCGGTATTGATGATGCCGGAAGAATCGAAATCGTAAGGCACGGGGTAGATCAGGTCGTCCGGCTCCAGCGGCCGGGGCGCGATGAGTTTGACGTTATGACAGCATTCCTTTGGGTCCGGACCGCTAAGAGCCGCCCAGTCGACGTTTCCGATCATGTATTGAAACAATGAAAATTCGCTCGAAATCCGGGCTTCGAGCCGGGAGGGTTTGATCTTCGGAATGACCAGTTTTTTCAAATCGTGGCGCTTGGCGACGTCGCTGTCGTCTTCGATCAGGAAGGCAAAGCGGTCCCCGTCCAACTTTCCGGTTTTGCTGTCGGCGTAATTGATGTTGAGAGCGCGCACCCGGAAACTGAAATCGTTGACCAGGTTATACATCCGGTAAACGAGCATTTCCATGATGTAGTACTGCTCAAATCGCGAGTTGCTCTTGCAGTGCGTAACCATTTTCAATGATTTCTGTCCCCGGAAAGTGCTGCCTTTGGCCGACTTCGGGTCGAAACGCAACTTGATGGGTGGAAGGTCGCAGATTTCCTGCCTGGTGATTCCCCGGCGCTCCACGGTGAGATCGAGCGTTACTGAATTGCCGAGTTCGTCTGTGTATTCGATCTTGGCCGGATAAGCTCCTTCGAATTTTTCCTTGCGTTTGATGTCTTGCCAGGGCGCGGTAATCGTTACATCGAGCGTGTCATTCCTTTCGAACAGCTTGGCTGGCTTGGCGGTATTCTCAGCGGCCTGCTGCGCCGCCAGAGGTTGCACGACCGCCAGCAGAAGCGCCGTGAGCAGGTAAGAAAAGACGGAAGTGGGCTTGTTACCGCTAAATGTGTCCATAATTTTGGGCATGGGTTCAAGGTTCGTTAAGTTGGCGATACTGACTGCCATTTAAGGTACTGCACAGTTCATTATAGGTGTGGTGGGGTACTTTGCAGCGGGAATTGCGCCGGGAGGCGCAGGATCAGTGGAGAATCCTTGCGCGGATCGTTACGCGAAAGGGCACGCCTCATCAGCTCAACCTGTTTGTAGCCGTGTCTTTCGATGGTTTCCCGAGCCCGTTCGTGGATTCCCTCAAGCAGAAGAAACTTGATTTTTGACTTGTCCAGGGAGTAATTTCGTGTTCCGTTCGTCATGAAAAATATCGCCGTTCCAAAAAGGGATGCTACCGCATTTTGGAACCAGAAGTACCCCGGCGCAAGGCCGCACAGCGCCGCCGTGCATAATGCTTGGAGACTATGGATGACAATGTGAACACGGCTACCCTGGCCGCCCTGGAAAGCGCTTGTCCCGGATTACGTTTGACGACTGAAGCGGCCGTGCTCGAGAGCCATGGCCTCGACTGGACGCGATTCAGAAAACCGGCTCCTTCAGCCGTGGTTTTTCCCGAGTCGGTGGAGCAGGTGCGGCAATTGGTTGCGACAGCTGCGGAGCAGGGCATTCCGCTGGTTCCTTCCGGCGGCCGGACCGGCCTGAGCGGTGGCGCGGTGGCGGCACAGGGCGAGGTCGTGGTCTCGTTTGACAGGATGCGACAAATCCTCGGCTTCGATCCGGTCGACCGGACCGTAACGGTCCAGGCCGGCGTCGTGACCGCTGCCGTGCAGGAATTCGCGCGCCAGAATGGCCTCTACTACCCGGTTTCTTTCGCGTCCGAGGGATCCAGCCAGATTGGCGGCAACATAGCCACCAATGCCGGAGGAATCCGTGTACTCAGGTACGGGCTGACCCGTGACCAGGTTGCGGGGATAAAGGTCGTTACCGGGCGGGGTGAAATTCTGGAATTCAATTGCGGGCTCGTGAAGAATGCCAGTGGATACGACCTGCGGCACCTGTTTGTTGCCAGTGAAGGCACCCTGGGACTGATCGTGGAAGCCACGCTAAAACTGAGGGATCCACCGCTGCCGGCCAAGGTCCTCTTGCTGGGCGTAGAAAGCATGGATGCCTTGATGAAAGTTTTTGATGCACTGCGATCCTCGCTGGACCTGACCGCCTTTGAATTCTTCACCGACCGGGCGCTCCACCATGTTCGCCACGCGAACAAGCTACCGGAACCGTTCGAAACACCGTGCCCGCTGTACGTGATTGCCGAGTTTGACTGCCCGGGAGAGGCGGACGAGGAGAAAGCCATGGCCTGTTTCGAGGCATGTGCGGACGAGGGCTGGCTGCTGGATGGCGTGATCAGCCAAAACGATCGGCAAGTTAAGGAAATGTGGCGCTACCGTGAAGGTATTTCTGAGTCCATCAGCCACTTTCCGCCGTACAAAAATGACCTCTCAGTCAGGATTTCACGGGTTCCTGACTTCCTTGACCGGATGGATTCCCTGATCCTCGAAATCTGCCCAGATTACGAGGTGGTCTGGTATGGACACATCGGAGACGGCAACCTGCATATGAATATCCTTAAGCCGGCGGACGTTGAACTTTCCGACTTCGAGGCCCGCTCCCATGAAATCAGCGACAAAACTTACGCGCTGACGCAGGAAATGGATGGCAGCATATCCGCCGAGCACGGCATCGGACTTCTGAAACAGCCCTGGCTGAACCGGGTGAGGAGCGAAGCGGAAATAACCCTGATGCGGGGGGTGAAACAGGTCTTCGATCCGGCGGGTATTTTCAACCCTGGCAAATTGCTTCAGGACACAAAGCGCATTGAGAAATCGACTGCCTGAACGCTCTTGGTCATTTCCCCTGTCGAAACGAAATCAACCCCGGTTTCGGCCACCGCGCGAACGGTTCCGAGATCGATTCCGCCGGATGCTTCCAGTTCGATTTTCCCTTTGAATCGCCCTACTGCCTGCTCCAGGGTGCCGAGACTGAAATTGTCGAGCAGAACTCTTTGCGCCCCGGCGTCGACGGCTTCTTCGAGTTGCTCGAGGTTTTCAACCTCGACTTCCAGCAAGAGCGCGGGATAGAGGCGGGCAGCCGCCCTGACCGCCGTGGTGACGGAACCGGCCGCGGAAATGTGGTTCTCCTTGATCAGGATGGCGTCGAACAGACCGATCCGGTGGTTTGATGCTCCGCCACAGCGCACCGCGTATTTCTGGGCAAGGCGCAGACCGGGCAGGGTCTTGCGGGTGTCCAGAATGACCGCTCCCGTTCCGGCAATCGCGTCGACATAATGGCGGGCTTTGGTCGCGGTACCTGAGAGTGTCTGCAGGAAATTGAGCGCGGTTCTCTCCCCGCTGAGAAGGATTCGTGCCGGACCGTTCAGAAGGCATATCTCCTGGTCCAGGCGAATTCGGTCACCCTCGTCCGCCTGCCAGGTAATCCGGATATTGGCCAGCAATTGGCGGAAAGTCTCCTCGAACCATGGCCGGCCACACAACACCGCTTCATCCCGGCTGATCACCCGGGTTTCCAGCAGCGCCTGCTCAGAGATCAGCGCAGCAGTGCAATCACCTTCCCCGAGATCTTCCTCCAGTGCCCGGGACACATCGGCGGCCACCTCCTGGCCGGATGGCGGTTGGATTGGAGAATCCATTCAGAAATCCTGGAACTGCGTGGTCCCGATTCCTTTCTCTTCCAGCAGTATGGGGATGCCGTCGATCACCGGATAGATGACCTTCGAATCCTCGGTGATCAGGGCTTCGCGCAAGGTCTCTGCGACCTGGTCTCCCCGGACATACAGAACGTCCCCCGATGAGATCGCCTCGTTGAGCAGCGTCTTGCTGACCGGACAACAAAGTATTTCCAGTAACTTTCCGTCTATTGGCATGTCCGTGTCCGTCTCTTCATGGCTTCAGGTATTGTACTAAAAGAGCTTGCGTATGCTGCTACAATACGCGGTTTCCATTTCAGAATTCAGGCAGGATTAATTACCGTGAATGAAAAGGTGCTGGTTGGCATCATCATGGGCTCCCAGTCGGATTGGGAAACCATGAAACATGCTGCTGAAACGCTGGACAGTCTTGGTGTTCCGTATGAAACCCGGGTGGTTTCTGCGCACCGGACGCCCGATCGCATGTTCGACTATGCCGGGCAGGCGGCGGACCGGGGCTTGCAAGTGATCATTGCCGGCGCCGGTGGCGCCGCTCACCTTCCGGGCATGGTGGCAGCGAAGACCGTGGTCCCGGTGCTCGGTGTGCCGGTACAGTCCAGGGCCCTGAATGGCATGGATTCATTGCTGTCCATTGCACAAATGCCGGCGGGAATACCCGTAGGCACCCTGGCGATTGGCGCCGCCGGTGCGACCAACGCGGCGCTGTTGGCGGCAGCCATCATCGGCAATACGGACCCGCGGGTCCGGGCGGCGCTGGAACAGTTTCGGGACGCGCGGCGCGACGCCGTTTTGGCCAGGCCGGATCCGAGTCAGGCCTGAGCTGTGAACTCTGCTGTCGACCACGCTGTCCCCGCCGGACAACGGATTGGAGTACTCGGCGGCGGCCAGCTGGGCCGGATGCTCGGCCTGGCGGGCATTCCTCTCGGATTTCGATTTGTTTTTCTTGATCCTGCGGCGGATGCCTGTGCCTCCGCTGCCGGGCAACTATTGCGGGCGGACTTTTCGGATACCAGCGCTGCGCGCAAACTGGCCGGCCTGGTCGATGTGGCGACCTTTGACTTCGAAAACGTGCCCGAGACCACCGCACGCGCGCTCGAAGAAACCTGCCCGCTGTATCCGGCCTCAAACGCGCTGGGCGCAAGCCAGGACCGTCTGGCCGAGAAGGACCTGCTTTGCCAGCTCGGCATCGCCGTGCCGGCCTATTACCCGGTTTCCAGCCGCACAGATTTGCTCGAGGGCCTGGACCGGCTGGGTTATCCCGCCGTACTCAAGACCCGCCGGCTCGGATATGACGGTAAGGGCCAGGCCGTGCTCAGGGATCAGGAAGACCTGGAGCGCGCATGGCAGAAACTGGGCGATTGCGACCTGATCCTCGAGGAGTTCGTTGCGTTCGAGGCTGAATGTTCATTGATCGCGGTGCGCGCCCAGCAGGGGGAGACCCGTTACTGGCCATTGACACAGAATGTTCATTCGAACGGCATACTGGCTCTCAGCCTTCCAGGCGTGTTCAACGAGGCGCTCCAGGCCGAGGCTGAAAACCAAATGCGGAAACTGCTGGATCATTTTGATTACTGCGGTGTTCTGACGATGGAGTTTTTTCTCTGGAAGGGTTATCTGCTGGTCAACGAAATCGCCCCCCGTGTCCACAACTCGGGGCACTGGACTATTGATGGAGCTGCATGCTCCCAGTTCGAGAACCACGTGCGCGCTATTGCGGGGCTGCCACTGGGCGATAGTTCCATGACCGGCTACTCGCTGATGTTCAACTGGATCGGGGAGATGCCCGATCAGAAAAAACTGATGGCGGTCCCCGGCCTTCATTGGCACGACTACGGCAAGACCGCCCGCCCCGGGCGCAAGATAGGCCATGCTACATTGACGGCCGCGTCCAGGAGCCAGCTCGAAGACAACGCCCGCCGCATCGCGGAAATTGAGGGCGGTGAATTCAGCGCCTTACTCGAGATCCTCAACAAGGGTGACCACGGTTTCCACGATTGATTCGGCCTGATCCCGGTCAATGATCAGCGGCGGCAGCAGCCGGATAACACTGTCCTGTGTCACGTTCAGCAGGACACCGGCTTCGAGCGCAGTTTGCTTGATGTGATTCACTTCCCGGTCCAGTTCGATGCCTATCATCAGTCCGCGACCGCGTATCTCCCTGACCCTTGGGTTATCACCCAGCTTTTTCCTGAAGCTGTCTTGCATGGCAGTCCCGGTCACGGCTGCTCGCCCAGCCAGGTCCTCGGAGCGCATGATGTCCAGCACTGTGCAGGCGGCGCGCGAAACCAGCGGGTTGCCGCCGAAGGTAGAGCCATGCCTGCCAGGCGTGAACGCGTCGGCAGCTTCGCCACTGGCCACGCAAGCTCCGATCGGCAAGCCGTTGGCCAGGGCCTTGGCCGTGGTCAGGATATCCGGCCGAATATTTTCATGCTGGTGTGCGAACCATTTGCCGCTGCGGCACAAGCCGCATTGGATTTCGTCGAAAATCAGTAGCCAGCCCTGTTCATCGCAAATGGACCGCAACTGGGCCAGGTAGCCCGGATCGGGAGTGCGGACACCCGCCTCGCCCTGGATCGGCTCGACCAGTACAGCGGTGATTTCACTGCTGTGAAGGGCAATTTGCCGAATGGCATCCAAATCGCCGAATGGCGCCCGGACAAACCCGCCGACCAGGGGTTCGAAACCGGCCTGGGCCTTGCGGCTGCCGGTGGCTGAAAGGGCGGCCAAGGTGCGCCCGTGGAAACCTTGCTCCATGACGATTACGCCCGGTTTTTCGAAACCGCGTTTATGCCCCATGATTCGTGTGATCTTGAGTGCACACTCAATGACTTCCGCGCCGGAATTGCCAAAAAACACCTGGTCCATCGCCGTTATGTCGGCGAGCCGGTCAGCCAGCTGTTCCTGCCACGGAATCCGGACCAGGTTTCCGGTGTGAATCAAAGTGCCGGCCTGCTCAGCAATTACCCTGGCAAGTTCCGGGTGGGCATGGCCCAGTGCGCACACGCCCAGCCCGCTGATGGCGTCGAGGTAACGATGTCCTTTTTCATCCCACAGCCAGGCCCCTTCTCCGCGAACGAATGCCACGGGAAGCGGCAGATAGGTATTCATCAGGTGCGTGCTCATCAGCTCCCCCGGTCAGAATCCGGTCAGAATTTTCCAGCGGTTGACGATGGCGCAGAATAGTTCCGCGGTTTTCTGGGTGTCATAAATGGCCGAATGGGCTTCCGACTCATTCCAGTCCAGGCCGGCGGCCTGGACTGCGCGGGACAACACGGTCTGGCCAAACGCGAGGCCGGCCAGGGTCGCGGTATCGAACGAACTGAAGGGGTGGAAAGGGCTGCGTTTGTACTGTGTTCGTTCTATGGTCGCGTTGAGGAACGACAGATCGAAGAACGAGTTGTGCCCCACCAGAATGGCCCGCTGGCATCCGGTAGCCCTGACTTCCCTTCGGACGGGTTGTGAAACCTGGCGCAACGCATCTGCTTCGGGCAATGCATTTCTTAGCGGGTTGTCAACCTGAATCCCCGTTATTTCCAGTGACTTGGGATCGATGTTTGCGCCATCGAATGGTGCGACGTTCACGGCAATGGTCTCCGCGATAAAGAGGCGCCCGAAGTCATCCATGCGGATGATACACGCAGCGATTTCAAGTAATGCGTCGGTCTCTGCGTTGAATCCACCGGTTTCGACATCGACAACGACGGGCAGAAAACCCCTGAATCGATCTGCAATGCGCGGCATAATGGGCCCCATTCGGCAAGCCGATGAGCATAAGGGATTGCGTTGAAAATTGCCATGAACCTCGACCGCAGCATAAAAGTTGCTTTCATTTGCCTGTTTCTGGCCGCGCCGGCATCACTTCCGGCCCAGCAAGACTCAGCCCTATACTGGTCACTGAGCCGGGATGGTAATCCCGCGGGCTATCTGTTGGGTACCATTCACAGCGAGGATCCGCGGGTGCTGGATTTCGGGGATAAATTCATCGCCCAACTCGGGGCCAACCAGGTATTCGCGATGGAATTGGTGCCCGATCTTCCGACGCTGACCCGTCTGACTGAATACATGCACTACCAGGACGGGACAACGCTGGAAAGCCGGATCGGGCCACAGCGATATGAGCGCCTTCGGGCCGCGCTGATCAATTATCAGGTGCCGGCCGACTGGATCCGCAGAATGAAAGTCTGGGCGGCGATGATGACGCTGAGCGTCCCGCCGCCCGAAACCGGTTTTTTCATGGACTTTTCGCTATCGCTGCGCGCGGCCGGTGCAGGCTTGCAAGTGGTGGGGCTGGAAACTCTCGAGCAGCAGCTTTCGTTTCTCGAAAATATGCCAATGGAGAAACAACTTGCCTTGCTCGATCAGGCGCTGGACAACTATGGCGAGGTGGAAGTAATCCACACGCAGATGGTGGACAACTACCTGGGCGGGGATTTGCTTGCGCTAACGGCGCAAGCCGAGGATCAGTTGAGTCGGCTGGATTCAGGCACCAGAAGCTATTTCATGGAGCAGGGTATCGACGCCAGGAACCAGCGCATGATGGATTCCTTGTTGCCCCATCTCCAGCAGGGCAGGGTTTTCGTGGCGGTTGGCGCATTGCACCTGCCGGGTGAGACGGGGCTGATCAATCTGCTCCGGCGGAGCGGTTACGAGCTGCAAGCCATGCCATTGCCGTTTTCAGCGCCGGAGGACCGGGGTCAGTCCGAGAATTATCGCAATCACGAAGAAGCTGATGCCCCATGAGGGTTCGAGAAAGAACGTCGTGATGCCCATGACCGCAAACATCAGGCCGGCTGCAATGCCGTCCCCAATCCGGTCGCTGATACAACTGTCACGCCCTGTCAGCTTGAGCAACAGGTGGTCGACGCTGACCTTGCCGCCGCCATAGAACACCAGCGGCAGCAGAATGAAAACGAACAACAGCGGCAGCTTGTAATTGCCGGCGCCCTTCGCCGTAATGACGTAGCCTTGCCATAATTCCCCCAGGCTGCTCCATTCCGCGGGCCAATGGACGGCCGCTGTCGCGACAACCGTGATGACGATCAGGGATATGGCTGCGAAACGCGTGAACAGCCCCAACAGGATCATGACCGCAAAAACGAGTTCCCCCCAAGTGGCAGCCAGCCAATTGAGGTCCGTGGGAATGGCCCCAAAAGGCCAGGGAAAGCCTTTTTGCCAATCCGCCCAGGGAATCTCCGCAAACCAGTTCTCGCCCCGTAATTTGGTGATCCCGGATTCCCAGAATTCCCAGAACATGATGAGCCTCAACGCGAGCGGCCACAGGTAATCGCCCGAGGCGCGCAGACGGGCGGTGAGATTGTCGTATGCGTCGTACATAATGGTTCTACTCTATTGTTGTCTGGTTCAGATGGGCCGGGTGCCGAGAAGAACATCTTTTCTGAGCAGATCATCCATCAATTGGGCGCCCGCCTGAATCAGGCGATCGGGCTCCGGATGATGAAGGGCATGGGCCACTTTCCTGATCAACTCCAGCCCCGAGCGTCCCTGGTCTTCACGCAGCGATTCCAGAAAGAAACGCGTCACGTCGTTGAGCTGCATGAATTTCACTTCGTGCTGCCGATTCCGGTACACGAGAATGTGCGTTGCTTCCGTGCCGGGTTGTTCCGGCTGAAAATCCGGCTTGATCTGGTGAACCGGAAAGCGGTAACTGAGTACCCAGGCAAGCGGTGACAACAAGGGAATACCCTCCAGCAGATTGCCGTCAGGATCGGCGGGGACATCGTCGAGTTCGCGCTCATCGAGGCTGAGAGCCAGTTCGACCCATTCATAGTGGGCCAACTCGCACAGGAACGCAGGGTCATCTTCACGCTGACCACGGCCCTCCTGCAGATAACGGAGGAATTCCTTGGCCACTTCGGTAAACAAAGGCGTCTGGCAACGGTGTTCCGAATAGAAATCGCGTATCAACCCGAGCCAGCGGTCATCGTCGAAGAGGGCACGAATGACCGGGAAATTGCTGGCAAGCAAAGATTGAATGTTATTGAAAAACAGTTCGCGGTAGATTTTCATCCGCCGGTCTTCGATACCGTCCGGAGCCGCCTCGTGCTCGGGATCCCGGATATGGGCGGAGAACGCGGTCTGCAGCTCGCTCAAGCGATCATTGGCGCCCGCTTCAGGCCTGCTTTCTTTTTGCCGGGCTGTCATGTTTTTGCCACTTCTGTTGCAGCGTTGTAATTTGCTCGACTTCGTCCATTAGTTCTTCCACCGGTGGGATGTTGAAATCCCGTTCCAGCAGTGTCGGGAATACGCCGAAAGTTTCATAGGCCTTGTCGAGCAGTTCCCAGACACCCGGAATGACATCGGCGCCGTGCGTATCGACGATCAGGTCTTCAGCTTCGTTGAAGTGGCCTGCGATATGCCCATAAGCGATCCGGTGACCCGGCAGATTTTGCAGAAAGTCAATCGAATCGTAACGGTGGTTGATGCTGTTGACGTATATATTGTTCACGTCCAGCAGCAGGTCGCATTCGGCTTCGTCCAGAACCGCGGTAATAAAATCGATTTCGCTGAGATCGGCGCCGGGAGCAGCGTAATAGGAAACGTTTTCCAGTGCGATGCGTCGCTCGAGTATTTCCTGCACCCTGCGAATTCTGCCCGAAACGTAGTGGACGGCCTCCTCCGTGAACGGTATCGGCATCAGGTCGTACAGGTGGCCGTCATCCGTGCAATAGCTCAGGTGCTCGCTGTAACAGCGGATATCGTGTTCATCGAGGAAGCCCCGGAGCCGCTGCACAAAGGTCTCATCCAGGGGTGAAGGCCCGCCTATGGATAGGGAAAGCCCATGGCAGACAAAAGGCAGGCGCTCGGAAAACTCCCGGAATGCCTGCCCATAGCGGCCACCCACATTCATCCAGTTCTCCGGCGCGACTGCCATGAAGTCGACAGGCCCCAGGCCATGAGAGCGAAGCGGGCCCAGCAGGGCCCGCCTCAATCCCAGTCCGGCACCCTCAACCGGGTAATTGCCGGATATCACAGGCTGCGTCCAGGCTCACAGGACGGTTTCAAGGCTGTGTCAGCCCTTATCACCACCACACTTGCCTTCTTCAGCTTTCTCGCCGCCGCATTTGCCTTCGCCGCATTTGCCTTCTACAGCTTTTTCGGCGTGGCCTTTGGCCTTTTCAGCGCCGCATTTGCCTTCGCCGCATTTGCCTTCGACAGCCTTTTCGGCGTGGCCTTTGGCCGCTTCAGCCTTTTCAGCGCCGCATTTGCCCTCGCCGCACTTGCCTTCTGCAGCCTTTTCGGCGTGGCCTTTGGCCGCTTCGGCCTTTTCAGCGCCGCATTTACCTTCGCCGCACTTGCCTTCCTCGCCTTTGTGGCCGCCGGCCAGCATGTAGCCGTTGTCCAGTTCAGCGACTTCGAACGGATTGTCATCGGCGACTGCGGCGGTGGAAGCAGCCAGCGAAGAAACGAGAGCCGCGCCAACTGCAGCAGCCACGGGTTTGGTAGTCATGTACTTATCAGCCATTGTTAAGAACCTCCAAGGTTTTATCTTAGTGGGCCTAGAGGCCCTGTTTATGAATTGCTTCTGTTTTCCGCTACCGGCAAGCAGAACGATTCGGAGCAGGAGACCGGCAGCAGCCGGGGATTATTACACCGAAGTCTTGGATTTGAAACCGCAAAGGTCTCTGACGATGCATTCGGGGCAGTTCGGTTTTCTGGCTTTGCAGGTGTAGCGGCCGTGCAGGATCAGCCAGTGGTGCGCATCATGGGCGTATTCTTCGGGAACCAATTTCAGCAGCTTTTGCTCTACCTGTAGCGGGGTCTTGCCAGGTGCAAGTCCGGTTCGGTTGGCTACTCTGAAGATATGCGTGTCAACAGCGATCGTGGGTTGGCCAAAAGCTGTGTTGAGAACGACGTTGGCGGTTTTGCGGCCCACACCGGGAAGCGATTCAAGCGATTTCCGATCGCTCGGAACTTCTCCGCCGTGTTCCTCGATCAGGCGCCGGCATGTCTTGATGATGTTCTCGGCTTTCGTGTTGAACAGACCGATCGTGCGGATATACTCCTTCAGTCCATCGACGCCCAGATCCAGTATGGCTCCAGGCGTGTCGGCTACCGCGTAGAGCTTGCGGGTTGCCTTGTTCACACCGACATCCGTCGCCTGGGCGGACAGAATCACCGCGATCAGTAGCTCGAATGGCGTGCCATACTCGAGTTCCGTTTTCGGGCTGGGCGTGACCGACTTCAAACGCCGGAAGAACTCCGTGCGGTCGCTCACCCTCAAGCCTTTACTCCCTGAGGGGTATCGACAGCCGCTGCATCCGGTTGCTTGCGCAGGCGGCGGCTGTCCAGCCAGTTTCTCCCCGCGATCAACAGGCCAAGCCCGATAAACGCACCGGGTGGCAGCATGGCCAGCAAAAAGCCCGGATGACCAGGCACCAGGGTAAGTTGCAGTGACTCGCCGACATCACCGAACATCAGCCTGGCCTGGCTGAACAAGGTGCCACGGCCAATGATTTCACGCGCGGCACCCAGTGCGACCAGCGCCAGCATGAATCCCAGCCCGGTGGCCAGGCCATCGATAATGGAGGGCAAGGGGGCGTTCCGCGATGCAAATGCCTCCGCCCGTCCGATAATGGCGCAGTTGGTAACGATCAGGGGGATGAAAATACCCAGGACCCGGTACAGGTCGTGAAACCAGGCCTGCATCAGGAGTTGGATGACAGTAACTACCGAAGCGATGATCAAAACGTATGCCGGTATCCGGATTTCGGCGCGCAGTACTGGACGGATCAGCGACACGGCGAGATTGGAGAATACGAGGGTCAGAATGGTGGCCAGCCCCAGCCCGATGGCGTTGACCACGGTGCTCGTGACAGCCAGCAGCGGACACAGCCCAAGCAGCACCACGAGGCCGGTATTCTGCTGCCATAGTCCATTGAAAAAGATCTGCCGGTAAGTCATGGCGCCGCATTCCCCGCGGATTCTTCGGCTGGTGAGAACAGGAGTTCCCGGTTTTGCTCATAATACTCGAGCGCGCTGTGGACGGCTTCAACCACGGCCCTGGGGGTGATGGTCGCGCCGGTGAACTGGTCGAATTCGCCGCCGTCGCGGCGCACCGCCCAGCCTGTGGGCGCGGGGTCATTCAGGGTCCTGCCGTCAAAGCCCAGCACCCAGTCGCTCTTCTCAGACTCGATGGCGTCGCCGAGTCCGGGCGTCTCTTTATGGGACACCACGCGAACCCCCGCCAGCCTGCCGTCCGCCTCGATACCGGCCAGCAGTTGAATGTTGCCGTTGTATCCATTGACCGCTGCAAACTTCAGTATGACGGCTACCGGCTGGCCCTGCTGCCTGGCCCGGTAGGCGGTCACGGCCTGGCCATTTGGGAAATAGCGCTCATCCCTGAGAGAAATCCGGTCGTCCTGCAATTCGTTGTCGTAGCGTTGAGGAGGGATGATCTGGCCCAGTTGTTCCAGTATGACCCGCCTTTCCTGGGCGGCGATGCGATCGGCCGTGATGTGATCGACGCCGGTCAGCAGGGTAGTGCCAATGATGGCCACCAGGCCAAGCGAGGCCGCACTCCTGAGGATTTGATGTTTACCCGGCTTATCCATGTCCAAACATCCGCGGCCGGGTAAAACGGTCGATAAGCGGCGCCGCCATGTTCATCAACAGCACCGCAAAGGCCACACCATCCGGGTAACCGCCCCAACGGCGGATGACGAGCGTGATGATACCGACACCGGCGCCGAACACCAGTCTTCCACGGTTGCTGGTGCAGCCGCTGACGGGATCGGTCGCGATGAAGAATGCACCAATGACCAGGGCGCCGGAAAACACGTGCTGCAGCGGCGCCGGGTTGCTGCCGGGGTCCGCGAGCCACGTCACCAACCCAAGCAGGACCGTACTGCCGATCATCGTGACCGGCACATGCCAGGTAATGATCCTGCGCCACAGCAACCAAATTCCGCCTAACGCATACCAGTTGGCGATCCATTCCCAGCCCAGGCCGCCAAAGTCCCCGAAAATTGGCGACTGCCGGGCCTCCGTAATCATTTTGCCTGAAGCCACGCTGGTCCGGATCGAGTCAAGTGGCGTCGCGCCTGTGATGGCGTCCCAGCCTATCCCTCCCGGTGGCTGCCCGGCAAATATGGTGAGTAGCGAATCGACTAGCCCCAGGCTGTTTTCAGCAATTGAAGAGGGTGGCAGCCAGGCGGTCATGGCTTGAGGAAAACTGATCAGGACGACGACATAACCCACCATCGCCGGGTTGAAAACATTATGTCCCAAGCCACCATAAAGATGTTTGGCGATTACAATGGCGAAGACCATCCCCGTCAAGGTAATCCACCACGGGGCCAATGGCGGAATACACAAGGCGAACAGCACGGCGGTAGTCACGGCGCTGTAATCGCCGAGGAACAGCTTCAGTGGTTTACCGCGGGCTTTCAGCATCGCAGCTTCGAGCAGGACCGCAAACCCGCAGGCCAGTGCAATCTGTACCAGGATGCCGGGTCCAAAAAACCAGACGTGGGCTGCAATGCCGGGCACCAGCGCGTATATCACCTGCAACATTACGCCGCTGACGGTGGCGTGTGGCGGGAAGTGCGGCGCACCGCCCGTGTCAAACTTGCGGCTCATGAATCCCTACCCTGGCGATTCCGGGACCGCTCTATAGCCGCAGCAATCTGTTTTTGCTTCTCCCCGTCTTTTTGCAGAGCGCGTTTCTTCTCCTCGCGCCGTTTCCTGCGCTCGTTCTTGATCATCGCCAGGCGTGCTTCGCGTGCCTCGAAGCGCTGGCGGGCGGCATCGGCCAGGCGTTGCTCCTGCGCCAGTACCCGGAGTTGGGATTTGCCGAAACGAAACCATTCGACCAGGGGAATATGGCTCGGGCAGACGAAATCGCAGCAACCGCATTCGATACAGTCACTCAGCCCGAACTGTTCCGCGTCCTGCCACCGCTCATTGCGTATCGTCCAGTTGAGCTGCTGTGGCAGCAATATCGCGGGGCAAACCCGGGCACACTCACCACAGCGGATACAGGGCATTTCCGGCTGGGGAGGACGGATGTCGTCCTCGGTCAGCGCCAGCACACAGTTGGCCGCCTTGATCACCGGGTTGCTATCCGATGCGAGCGGGTAACCCATCAAGGGGCCCCCAAGCACCAAGCGCGCAACGTCTGGCGTATATCCGCCACACTGGTCCACGAGATTCGAAATCGGTGTTCCGATCGGCGCCAGCAGGTTACGGGGTTTGCAAATGCCGTTCCCGGTGACCGTCACGATGCGTTCAATCAACGGTTTACCCTCTGTCACGGCCCGGGCGACGGCTGTCGCAGTAGCGACGTTCTGGCAGAGCAGGCCAAGGTCTGTCGGCCGGGCCCCGGAAGGCACCTCCAGCCCCGTCAAAACCTGGATCAGTTGTTTCTCACCGCCTTCCGGATAGATGGTTGTGACCTCCAGGATGTCGATATCCCGTGCAGCCGATTTTTCCAGGGCCCGGCTGAGAGCCTGTTTGACGGCGCCCATCTGGTCTTCGATGGCGATCACCGTGCGGGTCGCAGCAATGGCTTTCTGCAGGATCTGTGCACCCAGGATGATTGAATCGGGCTGTTCTCTCATCAGCATTTCATCGCAGCTGATGTATGGTTCGCATTCAGAACCGTTAAGAATCAGCGTATGTATACCTCGCTCACTGGCCTCGTCAACCTTGAAACCGGTAGGAAAAACGGCCCCACCGAGGCCGACAATCCCCGAACTGCGGATTTTTTTCCTGATTTCAGCCGGTTCCGCCAGCCGCCAGTCGTTGATGGGTTCCAGTTCGTTCCACTGATCCAGCCCGTCAGGCCTGATGACGACGCAGCGGCCCTCCATGCCCGATGGATGGCTGATAGGGTGTTTGATGATGGCGCTGATGGTGCCGGAAGTCGGAGCGTGTACACTGCCGCTGCCCAGGTGGCTGAAACAACCGATTGGGTCGCCCTTGAGTACTTTCTGGCCCTCGGCAACCGTGGGTTCGGCTTCACGACCCGTATGCTGCAGCAGCGGCACGAACAGGCGTTGCGCCAGCGCCGCTTTTTCAACCGGTGTTTCACAGGAGATTTTCTTGTTGTGCCTCAGTCTGAGGCCACCATGGAAATGATGCAGTTGTTCGCCCGCCGCCCTTGCCTGTTGCACGAGTTCCGCTTTGCTGAGTCCACGCGGCATCAGGCGGCTCCGGCCGTTACGCGGTCGCTCTGGGATAGCTCGGTTTCGCCGTTGCCCGGACTCGGCCTGGGCCAGGTCCAATCGTCGGGATCGGGGTTCCGTATAACCATTTCGATGCAGTCGACGGGACAGGGCGGCAGACACAAATCACAGCCCGTGCACTCTGCTTCCAGGACGGTGTGCATCAGTTTCGCTGCACCCAGGATGGCGTCTACAGGACAGGCCTGGATGCAAAGTGTACAGCCAATACAGGTATCCTCGTCGATGATCGCCACTGTCCGGGGTTGTTCTCTTCCATTCTCAGGGTTCAGCGGCAAGACCTCGACACCGAGCAGATCCGCCAGCGCCCTGATACCCGCCTCGCCTCCCGGCGGACACTGGTTTATCTGCGCCTCGCCCGATACGATGGCTTCCGCGTAGGGCCGGCAACCGGGAAAGTTACACTGCCCGCACTGGGTCTGGGGCAAAATGGCGTCGACCTGGTCAACCACGGGATTGGACTCCACCCGGAATTTCCGTGCAGCCCAGCCCAGGCCAAGACCAAACAGGCTGCCCAGAACTGTTACAGAAACAATGGCTGTCAGCATGGCTCGGCCTTTCTCAAAGCTTTGCGAGCCCGGTAAAACCCATGAAAGCAAGTGCCATTAATCCCGCGGTGATCAGGCCGACGGGCGCGCCGCGGAAGTGCACAGGAACGTCGGCATAAGCGATCCGTTCCCGCATCGCGGCGAACATTACGAGCACGAGGCCAAAGCCTGCTGCAGCACCGAAACCATAAAGCGCTGATTGCAGGAGATTGTGCTGCTCCTGAACATTCAGCAATGCAACGCCAAGTACGGCGCAGTTGCTCGTTATCAGCGGCAGGAAAATACCCAGGATACGGTACAGCAGCGGGCTGGTTTTCCGCATAACCAATTCGGTTAGCTGAACGACAACGGCGATGACCAGGATGAAGCTCAGCGTCGACAGGTATTCCAGACCCAGGGGGCGGAGCAGCCACGTGCTGAGCAGGTAACTCGTCATCGAGGAGAGGGTTAACACGAACATCGTCGCTACCGACATGCCGACGGCGCCTTCCAGCTTGTTGGATACGCCCATGAACGGACACAGACCCAGGAACCGGACCAGGACGAAATTATTGGCCAGGACCGTGCTGACGAGGATCAGAAAGTAGCTGAGCAAGTCAGGTGACCCTCATGCCCGGCTCGGCTCCGCTGTCTGGTTCGAGGAGAAAGAGATCTTCCCCGCCCGGTCCCGCGGCAAGCACCATTCCTTCGGAAGTACCGAACCGCATCTTTCGCGGCTTGAGATTGGCCACCATCACGGTGAGCCGGCCTTCCAGGCCCGATGGTTCGTATGCCGACTTGATACCGGCGAATACGGTGCGGGTTCCGGCGCCGATGTCGAGGGTCAGCTTGAGCAGTTTGTCCGCTTCCGGCACAGCTTCCGCAGAAACGATCCGCGCCACGCGCAGGTCGATTTTCGTGAAGTCATCGATGGTAATCTCCGCTGCCACATCTTCGACAGCGAATCCGGCATCAGTTGCGGACTCCGCGGCGGCCGGTTGCAGGGATTCCTTCGAATCCTCGATGACCGCTTCGATCTTCAGCGGGTCGATCCGGGTTAGCAGTGGCTGGAAAGCGTTGATGGCAACACCGAGCAGCGGCTGATCGATGCCCCGCCAGTCATGGACATCCGTATCGAGGAACGCCCCGGCACGATCCGCCGTGAAAGGGAGCACGGGAGCAAGGTAACTGATCAGGGCCCGGAACAGGTTGATCCCCTGTGTGCAAACTGCCTGGACATGATCAGCCTTGCCATCCTCCTTGATCTGGAGCCAGGGTTTTTCTTCATCAATATAACGGTTGGCCTCGTCAGCCAGCGCCATGATGCGCCGGATGGCGGACTGGTAATTCCGGGTTTCAAAATCACGGGAAATCAATTCCCGTGATGCCACGAATCGGCCATAGAGTTCCTGATCGGGCAGCCGATCTGAAAGTCGTCCCTCGAAACGACGCTGGATGAAACCTGCGCAACGGCTGGCGATGTTGACGACCTTGCCGACAACATCCGAATTCACACGTTGCACGAAATCTTCCAGGTTCAGGTCGATATCGCCAGTGCCGGTCCCCAGCTTGGCCGCATAGTAATACCGAAGGTAGTCCGGGTGCAGGTGATCCAGGTAGGTGCGGGCGCAGATGAAAGTGCCGCGCGATTTGGACATTTTCACTCCGTCGACCGTCAGGAAGCCATGGGCATAAACAGCGGTCGGGGTCCTGAACCCCGCGCCCATCAGCATGGCGGGCCAGAACAGGGTGTGGAAATATACGATGTCCTTGCCGATGAAGTGATGTACCTCGGTTTTCGAATCCTTGCCCCACCAGGCATCAAAATCCAGGCCCTCGCGGTCACAGAGTTCCCTGAAACTGGCTATATATCCGACCGGTGCGTCCACCCAGACGTAAAAATACTTGTCATCCGTGCCCGGAATCCGGAATCCAAAATAAGGCGCGTCGCGGGAAATGTCCCAGTCGCGCAGTCCGTCGGTGAACCACTCCTGCAGCTTGTTTATTATCTCGGGCTGCAAAGCACCCGATGACATCCAGGTTTTGAGGGGTTCTTCGAACTCGGAGAGGCGGAAAAAATAGTGCTCCGATTCCTTCATCACGGGTTTTGAGCCCGTTACCGCAGAGCGAGGATCGATCAGGTCAGTGGGCGAGTATGTGCTGCCGCAGGACTCACAACTGTCGCCGTACTGATCTTCCGTCCGGCACTTGGGGCAGGTGCCGCGAATGAAACGGTCGGGCAGGAACATACCTTCTTCTTCGTCATAGAGCTGCTGGATGTTGCGGCGGTCGATGTAGCCGGCCTGGTCCAGGTTACGGTAGATGAGTTCGACTAATTCGCGGTTGTAATCGCTGTGGGTCGATGTGTAATTGTCGAAGCTGATGCCGAAATCCCGGAAGTCGGTTTTGTGCTGTTCGTTCATTATGTCGATCAGCTCCTCCGGCGGCTTGCCTTCCGCACGGGCCCACAGCATGACGGGGGCACCGTGGGCGTCATCAGCCCAGGCGAAGTAACATTCGTGACCCTGGCAGCGCTGAAAACGTGCCCAGATATCCGTCTGGATGTATTCCAGCATATGTCCCAGGTGGATCGCCCCGTTGGCGTAGGGCAGGGCGCTGGTCACCAGGATCTGTCGCGTTTTTTCTGTCATATGGTTCCGCCGCTCATCACGTGCTGTTCGGCAAACCCGAAGCAGCCGGTACGAAGAGTCGCGAATTATCTCATGACCGGTGTTCACGATCGACACCCAAGACTATACAATGTGCCGCTCCACCGCTTCGCTTATACCGACCGGTTCCATGGCATGGAGAATCAGCATGGCAAATCTGACTGAAGAATACGTACGCGGCCTCATCGCAGGTATCCGTGACCCCCATGCTGATACTGACCTGGTGAGTCTCGGCTGGGTACGGGGGATTGGCATAGACGGCAGCCGCGTTTCGGTCGATCTGCGATCCGGTTATCCGCTGGATGGGGTCCGGGAAACCCTGGTGGCCGCGATTTCGGCGAAGCTCGAATCCGATGAGCTCATTGAAAATGCCGCCGTCAACCTGGACTGGAAGGTCGTCCCGCATGTTGTCCAGGGTGAATTGAAGCCTCTGGAGCAGATCAAGAACATCATCGCCGTGGCTTCGGGTAAGGGTGGTGTCGGGAAATCAGCCACATCCGTGAACCTGGCGCTGGCCCTGCAGGCTGACGGAGCGCGGGTGGGCGTGCTCGATGCGGACATCTACGGGCCGAGCATGCCCCGCATGCTGGGTATCTCCGGCCCGCCCCGGACTGACGGTAAGCGCATCGTGCCGCAGCGCGCTCACGGTCTGCAGGTGATGTCGATCGGATTCATGGTTGAAGAAGACACACCCATGATCTGGCGGGGCCCCATGGTAACTTCGGCTCTGCAACAGTTGTTGTCGGAGACCAACTGGGAAGGACTGGACTACCTGATCGTGGATCTTCCGCCAGGTACCGGAGACATCCAGTTGACGCTGGCACAGAATGTGCCAGTCAGCGGTTGCCTGATCGTCACGACCCCGCAGGACATTGCACTGCTCGATGCGCGCAAGGCGGTACAGATGTTTCGCAAGGTCGAAATGTCGGTGCTCGGTATCGTCGAGAACATGAGTACGCATATTTGTAGCCAGTGCGGTCACGAAGAGCCCATCTTCGGGTCGGGCGGAGGACAACGCATGTCGGAGCAATACGGCGTGCCGCTGCTGGGGCAGCTGCCACTGGCGCTGAAAATCCGGGAGGACCTGGATGCAGGAACACCGACCGTGGTCTCCGAACCGGATTCCGAGCTGACGGCGCGTTACCGCGACGTCGCCAGAAACCTGTCTGCGCGCCTTTCACTGACGCCACGCAGCCTGGCCGTCAACTTGCCGCAGATCAATATACGCAGCACGTGATTTATGCAAGGCGTAAACATCAACCAATGAGAACAGCATATTGAGTATCAAGTCTGATCGCTGGATTCGCCGGATGGCCGAATCCGAGGGAATGATCGAACCCTACGAGGCCGGCCAGGTGCGTGAATGCGAAGCTGGCGAAAGGCGAATTTCGTACGGCACATCAAGTTATGGCTATGACGTTCGCTGCGCGCGCGACTTCAAAATCTTCACGAACATCAACTCGGCTGTTGTCGATCCGAAACGATTTGACGAAAACAGTTTCGTCGATTTCAGCGGCGATGTTTGCATCATCCCACCCAACTCCTTCGCCCTGGCTCGCACCGTGGAGTATTTCCGAATTCCGCGCAACGTCCTGACAATCTGCCTGGGAAAATCGACCTACGCACGCTGCGGCATCATCGTCAATGTCACGCCGCTGGAGCCGGAATGGGAAGGTCACGTGACGCTGGAGTTTTCGAACAC
>CAMYKC010000034.1:18116-23665 GCA_947258865.1 uncultured Lysobacterales bacterium | reverse complement strand
GTTACCCACGTCACGTACATCAACCCGTTCGGCCCGAAGTCGATGAGTCCAAATCCGACCAGGCCGCTCATGACGGCTCCGGCCAGCAAGACGGGACTTGCCAGGTAACAGTGGCGGCGATGACAGCGCCGTGCATTGATGGCGCAGCCCAGGCCCATCCAGGTGAAGCAGACCACGATGACTCCGATTGCAATTCTTGCTTCGGGTTGGATGAAGTTCAATGCCAGCATGATCGCGATCGGTGCTCCCCAGAGCAATGAGAAGGGTAAGGCCCTGCCGGCGAGGTCATTGGCCTGATCTTTCACCATCAAAATATACTCCTGGTCATGAACAACAATTGGCTCCCTGCTGCACCGGCGGGCATTTGACGTCGCCGTAGGAACAGTAGACGCAACAATCCCCGGCCCGGGGCCTCAGCACGGCCTTGCATCCGGGGCAGTCATAGAAAAACTGGCAGGCGTCGACCGGCATCAGGTCCGTCGACTGGTGGCCGCAATCAGGGCAGGTCAAGGTCGAATAACGCTCGTATGGTTTCATGTCGGAACTGCAAGCTGCCGAATCCCGGAAGTCACTTTAAGCATACCTCCCCTCAGCCGTATTCTCTAACCCGGTTAACCTGGCATTTCACCCTGATCCCAATTTTCCCAATTTACGGGATCGGTTCAGACCTAATTTTCAAAAAAGGGCTCTGACCCCTTTTGAGTCAACGGCTCGGCGCCCGCCGCGCGCGTCGCGACAGCATGTTCAGTCCCTCGACCATGGCCGAAAATGCCATCGCGGCGTAGATGTAGCCCTTTGGAACGTGAGCGCCGAACCCTTCTGCAATGAGGGTGGTGCCGATCAGCAGCAGGAATGCCAGCGCCAGCATGACGATGGTCGGATTGCGTTGAATGAAGTTCGCCATAGGCGTCGCCGCCAGCAACATCACGGTTACGGCGGCCACCACCGCAATTACCATGATCGGGATGTGATCGGTCATGCCTACAGCCGTGATGATGCTGTCCACGGAAAACACCAGGTCCAGCACCAGGATTTGCGCGATCGCCGTGGAGACACTCAGCGACGCCTGGCTGGTATCGAACAGGTCATGCTCCGGGTCCGGGTCGACATTGTGGTGGATTTCCTTTGTGGCCTTCCACACCAGGAACAACCCGCCCGCGATGAGAATCAGGTCACGCCAGGAAAAGGCCTTGCCAAGCACTTCGAACAGCGGCTGGGTCAGGCCGATGATGAAGGCGATAGTCCCGAGCAGCAGCAGGCGCAGAATCAGCGCGCCGCCAATCCCGATCCGACGCGCGTTCTCCTGTTTCTCGGGGGGCAGCTTGGTGGTCAGGACGGATATGAAGATGAGGTTATCGATCCCCAGAACGATTTCCATTGCCACCAGGGTGGCCAGGGCGATCCACGCATTGGGATCGACGATGAGGCTTGCCAGGTATTCGGTCATGTGCTTGGTTCCGGAAAAATCAGCGTCGGATGAGAACGGTAAAAGTATAGACCACGGGAATTATGGGGTCAGAGTGAAGTGCCAGAGTAAAACAACCCAGGCTTGGGGTAGGGCGCGAAAAAGGGATGGGGAATGCCGCTTTTTTCAAGGGAACATAGTATCCCGCACCACCTGGCGCGCCGTGTTCCTCATCAGCACCCACCCAGCAACAACCCCAATCCCCGCGATAATACTGGCCCCGGCAAACAGGATCCGGTAGCCGGTCAGGCCCGGGTAGTTGTCCAGGATTGCGCCGCTCAACACCGGCATGTAGATGTCGGGCGTGAAGCCGATCACCGAGGCGACGCCGGCCGCCGTTCCGGTCACGGCGGTGGGAACACCCTGCTCATCCAGCAGGGCGAAATAGATGCCCCGCAGCGCGTAGATACACAATGCGGCCAGGGCGCCGTTCGCCACCACCAGCGGTAGCAGCGAGAAATTGCCCGGCGTAACGGCAAACAGGGCGAAGCAGATCATCATCACGAACAGCAGCACGGTGGTGGTCCTCGAGATGCCGAAACGATCGGCGGCGAAACCGCTGATGAACGGGGCCAGCGGGTTGATCCAGTTGCGGGCGACGCCCAGCAGCCCGCCCATGGCCACGCTCAACAGGAAGACTTCCGAAGCGTACGGGGTGAACAGGTAGGTGGCCCAGAAGCCGCTGTTGGCGGCGATGATGACGATGGCGATCAGCCAGACGGCCGGCATTTTCAGCACCAGTTTCACTTCGCGCCAGCCGACTTTCGGTTTTTCCTTTTCAGAGCCCGCTTCCCCTGCTGGGCCATCATCCTGCAGCACGAACCAAGCCGCCACGCCGCACAGAACAATGATGGTCGACCAGCTGGCGATCACGGTCGCCAGGGCCATCCGGGTGCTGCCGAGCCAGGTAAACACGCCCAGCAGGATGGTAGCCCCGATGGTTCCCGACACGCCGCGCCCGGCCTCGAGGAAGCCGAACGCACGCCCCTGCTGCTCGCTGGGCGCCCAGTTCCGGGTCGCCTTGATCATGGCGTTCCAGAACACCAGGGAAATGCAGATACCCCACAGCGCGTGCAGGGCCAGTGCCACTTTATAGCCGGGGAAACCGGCGTACAGGAAACCGGTGCCGCCGGTGAACAGCATGGCAATGGTGATCAGCTTGCGGGATGAGCAGCGGTCGGCCAGCCAACCGCCGGGGCCATAGGAAAGCATGCTGAAAGCGCCAAATACGCCCAGCAGCATGCCGACCTGGCTCTTGGACAGCTCCATGGCCTGCTGCAGAGGAAGGTAGTAGACCTCGAACACGTAAACCACGTTGAAAATGGTCCCGCCCGATACACAGAGAATGACCATGGTGAGCGCATGGCGCAGGGATCTTTGCGGGGATCTTGTATCCGGCCCCATTTAAACGCTAGGGCGCGAAAAACGCCGTTGGCAGGACCCACAGGCCGTGCGTTATGGCCGGCGCGACGATTGCGCCGCTTTTCTCGCGCAGAAACCCGAACACCATGCCGCCGGCGGCGGTCCATACTGCCCATGGCCAGGGGATTCCCTCGAGACTCGTCAGTGGGTGGAGCAGCCCGAATATCGCCGCGCTGATGAGCAGGCCGGCACCGAAAGCGACGCCGGCGATTTGAAACGGCCGGCCGAAGGCATCGTTGAGACGGGACTGCAAGTAGCCGCGGAAGAAGAACTCTTCCAGGAAGCCGACGAAAATCAACAGTTGGACGACGCGGGCCAGCACACCGGAGAAAAGGTTGAATACGAAGCAGGCGAGCAAGCCAAAGACCAGTATCGCCAGGTAAACGCCGGTGCCGGCTGGTGAGATGTCGCGCGGTTCCCGGGTTTCAAGTGAAGCGGTGCGCTTGACGATGAGAAATCCCGCCACCAGGACGCCGGCCGTCAGCAAGAGGGCGCCGGGCCATTCCTCGTGCGTCGAACCCAGCAGGCCAATCACCGGAAAGAGCAGGACGACCGGCATGAGCATCGCCACTGCCCGCAGCCCGGCCCGCCGATGATAGCGAAGATCGTGCATTGCCAGGCCGTAGCGCCCCGGATTTTTGCGGCCGGCAAGCAGGAACACCATCGGCAGGACAAAGAACAGCAAGGTGCTCGAAACCGACGCGCTACCGAAAGACTCCTTCTGCCACGTGATAAAGGCGGTTCCGCGCAACGACAGGAGCAGGGTGGCGAACAGCGCCAGCACCGCCGCGGCTTCGACAACCGGAATGATTCGCTTCAAGGTCACGGCGGATTCGCCGAACAGGGTTTCAGAGCAAATGATGTAGACATGGGATGATTCTACCAACCATCCAATGGCACTGTGCCAGCCCAGGTACTATTGCTAGAGTGAAATCCCTTTAGCGACTAAACTGCACAACCCATGGCCGACATCATCCAGGAAATCAGGAACCGGCGCATATTGCCTGCTTTGGGCGTGTACGTGGGCAGTTGCTGGGTGCTGATCGAGATACTCGATCGCCTGTCTGAACGCTACCTGCTGTCTCCCTACATCACAGATGCAGCCTTTTGGGGCCTGTACTCACTGATTCCGGCGGTCATCCTGTTGGCCTGGGCGCATGGCAAACCCGGAAAAGACCGCGCCACCACGGCCGAAAAAGTGGGCGTGCCGATTAATATCATCGCCACCATCGGCCTGCTGGTGACGGTATTCGGTGGCAAGGACCTGGGCGCAACCGCCAGCATGATTTCCATTGCCAACGAGGAAGGCGTACAGGAAACGCATTACATTCCCAGTGAGTCTTTCCGGCGGCGCATGGCGGTGTTCTTCTTTGAAAACGACTCCGGCGACCCCGAACTCGATTGGCTGCAGTACGGTGTTACGGAATTGCTGGTGCAGGATCTTCAACAGAGCCCATTTGTGCTGGCGACGTCGCCGTGGTCCAATTTCGGAGACGGTTTCCACATGCGTATGAAGCAGGCGGGTTTTAATGACGGACTCAATGTCCCGCTTTCCCTGATGCGTAAGATCGCCAGCGATGCAAATCGGCAATATTTCGTGGAGGGCGCCGTCGACCGGGTTGCCGATGAGTACGTGATTACCGTTCGCATATGGGAAACGCAGGCGCTCAAGCAAGTCGACAAATTGAAGGAATCCGGCTGGGATTTGTACCGTACGGTTGACGCTTTGTCCGTCGAGCTGCAGGATGCCCTGGACGTGCCGCGCGGCAGTGCCCGCTTCGCGGAAGACCTGCCCCTGGCCGAGACTTACGGCGAATCCAGCACGGCATTTCAACACTACATTTCCGGTAAGAATGCGCGCTTGTTTGACAATGATTTCGAAGCATCCAATGCGCTCTTCGATGCAGCCGTCAACACCGACCCCGGGTTTGTGATGGCCTGGTTCTTCAAGGCCATAAACCTGATCGAGGCAGGTGATATCCCTTCTGCCCAGGAGGCCATCAGCCAGGCACAGAAATTGGACTATCGGCTGCCGGCCAAGGACCGGGCCACGCTCAAGCGCATCCAATACCGTTTGTCGGGTCAGCAGGAAAAACTCATCGCATTCCTGCGCTTGCAGGTTCGGTTGCAGGATGACGCTTCATCGCACAGCACACTGGCCACCATGTTGATGGTGACCGGGCAACTCGAGGAAGCCAAGCAGCAATTCCTGGCGGCGCTGGACAAAGACCCACTCAACCTCGGGATTTACCTGCAGCTTTCCCTGCTGGAACGGGCCACCGGTAACATGGAGGCAGCCATCGGCTTCGCCAGAAGGTACCAGGAGGAAAAACCCGAAGACTTCGAAGCCCACCAGGCTCTGGGTGATCTCTTACGTGACAGCGGTGACCTCGACGCCGCGGAAGAACATTACCTGCAGGCTTCGTTGCTGGGCGACCAGCCCGTACAACCGATGTTGCGGCTTGTTGATATCGCCATGCGCAAAGGCAACGTAAACGAAGCCCGGGACTTGCTGGAACAGGCAGAAATGGCGGCTCAGTCAATCGCGCACAAGGCGCAGGTGCGGGCAGCTGTCGCCAACCTCGAATTCAGGTTGGGAAGGATCCGTGCGGGGATAGAGCAGCTGTACCTGCAGGAGGAATTCCTGGTTCAATTCCAGCCA
>CAMYKC010000034.1:0-18080 GCA_947258865.1 uncultured Lysobacterales bacterium | reverse complement strand
AGGAGATTTTCGATATCGCGATGGGTATGGTCACGCCCCCGCTGGACCAGTTTTTTGCGTTCAGCGAAGCGGATATTCTGATCCAGCGGGGAGATTATGACGGGGCCGAGGCAGCGACTCAGCGAGGTGCTGAGATGCTCGATCAGTTCAAGTTCGAGGACTTGAAATTCCTTGTCGAGATGATTCAAGGATACATCCAGCGTGAACGGGGCGACTACGCAGGTTCATCTGTCGGATTCCGGGCTGCGCTTGAACGCATAAATCACTCGGTGCTCGGCGGCAGCGAACTGTACCGGGAACTGCCCCGCTTGAATGCCGAGTTGGCGGAGTCGCTGGTCGGCGTTGGCGATCTGGAACGGGCGGAAAAAGCGCTGGCCGAGGGTTTCAAGCTGGATCCTTCTGAGCCCCTGCTTTGGGTCAGCAAAGCCCGCTTCCAATTTGCCTCGGGCCTGCCCCAGCTGGCGCAGGCTTCTGTCAATTATGCGCTCGCCATCTGGAAGGACGCGGATCCGGAATTCTACCACTTGAATGAGGCCCAGAGCCTGGAGCAGGAAATCAGGCTATCGTTGACCGACTAAGTTTCTTGCCTACGATCAATTCAGAAATGAACGACTGTTCGTGTTCGATCAAGGGTGTCATTGTATCCATTTGGATACAGGGGTACAATGAACACTGTAGTCCGGACGGGGGTTTTCGATCTGTGGCTCTCGGGGCTCAGGGACGCTCGCGGGAAAGCACGAATCATCAAGAGGATCCGTTCCGTGGAACGTGGCCACTTCGGGGACTGCAAACCCGTTGGGGACGGTGTGTCCGAGATGCGCATTCACCACGGCCCGGAAACTGAAACTGGACTGAAGTATGGTTAAAACCGATCGCCTCGAGTTGGCACCGTTTGACGCCAGCGACTATTTGGACAGCGAAGAAGTCATCGCCGAGTATCTTGCCGTTTCGCTGGAAGATCCAGACCCGGACGCCTTCCTGGCGGCGGTGTGCGACGTTGCCAAGGCCAGGGGCATGGCGGTCGTGGCGATGCGTCGACTGCTCAACGCGCTGGGTGTGCGGCTGGATGTGGTCGCGGAAAAATAGTGTGTGCGGTAAACGGGCGTACGATCAGACCCAATTCATCGGGAAATTGGATCCGACCTCCTTTTTGGGCCATCCCGTCTGGTTAGGCGAACGCCTGTTTCAACTGATCCTTGATCGGCAGCTTCCGAATGCGCACACCCGATGCATTGAAGATGGCATTGGCCAGCGCGGGCGCCAGGCTGGGCAAGCCCATTTCTCCCATGCCGGTGGGTTCGTCGCCCCAGGGCAGGATGTGTGTCTCAAATTGGATGGGCACATCCTTCATGCGTAACAGCCGATAGTTGTGAAAGTTGCTTTGCTCGACCTGCCCTTCGCCGATGGTAATTTCCAAATTGAGCGCGGTGCTCAAGCCATCAAGCGTGCCACCCTCCAGCTGAGCGTGCACCCCGAGTGGATTGACCGCAATCCCGCAATCCACGGCAGCCACGATTCGCTCGATTACCAATGCGCCATCAGACTCCACGGTGACCTCAACTGCATGAGCGCCGTAACCGCCAAACGTGAAATGCGAGGCAATACCCACACCTTTGCCCTTCGGTCTCGCCGCGCCGTAGCTGATGCTTTTTGCCACGTGCTGCAACAGGCGTGACAGGCGGAAGGGGTTGAATACCGGACCGCCGTGCTGGCCATAGCTCAGCTCCCGGTCAGCACCGTACAGGCCCAGCCTCAGGTCAAGCGGGTCCTGCCCGGTTGCGTGCGCGATTTCATCCAGGAAGGACTGCACCACGAAGGCATTGGCCGTGTGTGCGGGCGCGCGCCAGGAACCACGCGGTACTCCTGACCGAATCTCGAACCATTCAGTGCGCAGGTTTTCAATGACCTGCGAGGGAAAATCATCCACGTAAAGCTCGGCTTCATACTGGTTTTCTGGCTCTACGTTGGCACGCCGGTAATACTTGCCCGCGCTGGCGAGGCGTTGCGTCCAGGCAATGATCTTGCCGTCCTCGTCGATGCCCGCTTTCATCTCGTGCATACCGGACGGCCGGTAGAAGTCATGCTTTACATCGTCTTCCCGGCTCCATTGCAATTTCACCGGCGCGCCGATCTTTTGCGAGATCATCGCGGCCTCGGCAACGTAATCATTGGTCAGGCGCCGGCCGAAACCGCCGCCTACCCGCGTCATCTCGACATGAATATTTTCGCGCGGCAACTGGGTGACCGCGGCAACTGCGCGGTTTGCCCCGGAAGGGGACTGCGTGGGGGCGATGACATGAGCCTTGTCCGCTTCGACGCTGACGACACAGTTCTGGGGCTCCATCGGCGCATGATTTACAAATGGAATCTCGTAGCGGGCCTGCACAACCCGGCTGGCCTGTGCCAGGGCTTTGTCGAAATCCCCGTCATCACGCACGACCTGCCCCGTGCCGGCGAGCAGTTGTTCAGCCTGTTTCCAGAACGCTGCCGTGCTTTCCGACGCATGAGGCCCTTTTGTCCAGTTTACCTTCAAGGCTTTCCTGCCCTGCAGGGCCGCCCAGGTGGATTCCGCGACCACCGCCACGCCGCTGGCGAGGATGAGGTAAGGCTCTCCGGGATTCGGGCCGTCAATGGGAAACACGTCCAGCACACCGGGCACTTTGCGCGCTTCACGGTCATCGAACGCTTCTACTTTACCATCCAGGAATGGACATCGCTCGATGGCTGAAAAACGCATACCCTGCATTTCGGCGTCGATGCCGAAACGGGCCTGGCCGGTGACGATCTCCCGCGCATCGACCACCTTTTGGGGTTTGCCAATGATTCGGTGATCGGATACGTCCTTGAGACCCGGCTTTTCTTCAGGCACCGGAAGTATCGCGGCGCGCGCGGCCAAATCACTGTAACTGAGCCTTGCACCCAGCGTAGCGCACACCACCACACCCGGTTCGGTATGGCAGCTCTGGGCGGGTACGCCCCAGTGCTGAGAAGCTGCGGTAATCAGCATGTGCCGGGCCGTTGCGCCGACTTCGCGCAGAAACGCCCAATTATTGGTCACAGCGGTGCTGCCGCCGGCACCCTGACCCCCGTACTTCCAGGCGTATCCGTCTGCGGTTTTCAGCAGGCCCAGCGGCATCTGCTTCACCGTAACAGCGGACCATTCGACATCGAGTTCCTCGGCCACCAGCATGGGCATCGACGTCTTCACGCCCTGTCCAATTTCCGGCTGCGCCATTCCTATGATCACGCGGTTATCCGGGCGGATCTCGACAAAGAAACCAATCTTGCCGCCCGTTGCACCGGCTTCATCTGCCGAAACGTCGAGCAAGGGCATGCCGAGCAAAAATCCGCCCGTCGCCGTCAGTCCGGCCACCAGGAAATCACGGCGGCCCTGGTCGAATACCTTTTTCTTGCTGCTGATGCGCGCGGCCATTTCAACCTGCCTCCGACATGAGTTCCGACGCCCTGTGGATGGCTTTGCGTATCCGCACATAGGTGCCGCAACGGCACAGGTTAGTCATTTCTCTCGCGATATCCCCATCATCGGGAACCGGGTTCCGGGAGAGTAAATCAACGGCGGACAGGATCTGGCCCGCCTGGCAATAACCGCACTGTGGGACATCTTCGTCTATCCAGGCTTGCTGCACCGGGTGCAGGGTGCCATCCGCGGAGGCCAGCCCTTCGATGGTGGTGACCCGTTTGCCGGCCACGGACGCGACCTTGGTTGTGCAGGAATTCCTGGCGCGGCCCTCCAGATGAACCGTGCAGGCCCCGCAGCTTCCTATTCCGCAACCAAACTTGGTGCCCTTCATTGCCAGGTGGTCACGGAGAACCCAGAGCAGCGGTGTGTCCTCTGCGCCATCGAAAGAAACCGGTTTATCGTTGACGTGAAATTCAATCATGGGATGACCTCGATATGTCGGAGCACTGACGACCATACTTGATTATAGTCACGGCATTTCCCATGGGTGGCCTCAGCCCGACAATGTGACCAGAATTCACGCCAGACTGATGAAAAACGCCAAATAAAAAGGGGTCAGAGCCCTTTTTCCCAAAAAAGGGCTCTGACCCCTTTTTTTACGTCACTGACTGACGCCTCGTGTCAACCTGGTGCCATGTGCGCTGGTTGCGAATGCCCCGGTTACCGCCATTCCACGTTAATTTGTCAAGTGGCATGCTGTTTGCATGATGGTATGGGCGTATGTAAATGGATTTCACGTAGCAAGCAACGCCAAACCGTCGCAAAAGGAAACATTGAGAATGGAAATTCGACCACTTTTGAGCGAGATGATCGAACGCGGAGGCTCCGACCTCTACATAACAACGAACAGCCCTCCCCTGGTTCGCGCGGATGGCATAAACCAGCCAATTGGGGCTGCAAATTTTAACGGGGTGGATACAAAAGCCCTGGCCGAATCACTGATGAGTGATTCCGAGAAAGCGACTTTTGCGCAATCGCTGGAAATGAATCTGGCAATTGAATTTGATGATATCGGCCGCTTCAGGGTCAATGTGCACCGCCAGCGAGACAGCGTTGGAATCGTCATCCGCCACATCAAAACAACGATCCCGACTCTGCAAGAACTGCGTCTGCCCGCTGACCTGAAAGAAATCATCATGCGCAAGCGCGGTCTCGTTCTTATCACCGGGGCCACCGGGTCAGGTAAATCGACCTCGCTGGCAGCCATGCTCGATCACAGAAATGATCATGTAGAGGGACACGTTGTCACTGTTGAAGATCCCATCGAGTTCATTCATCCCAACAAGAAAAGCATTTTCACTCAGCGTGAGGTAGGAATGGACACCCTGTCCTTTAATGACGCGCTCAAGAACGCGTTGCGCCAGGCGCCCGACGTTATCCTGATCGGTGAAATCCGCGATCGGGAGACGATGGAAGCAGCGATCACTTTTGCCGATACCGGTCATCTGTGCCTGGGAACGCTGCATTCGAGCAATGCTTACCAGACGCTGCACCGGGTATTAAACTTTTTCCCGGGTGAACGACATAATGATATTTGCCTGCAGATTTCCATGAATCTGTGTGCGATCGTCTCTCAACGTCTCATACCATCCACGGATGGCAAGCGTGTAGCCGCGGTGGAAATTTTGCGTGACACGTCATACGTAAAGGAATTGATCCGCAACGGCGAGGTGGACAATATCAGGGAGGGAATGCTGAGGGGCACCAGCGGTGGTTGTAAAACTTTCGATCAGTCCCTGTTGGATCTCCATTCCGCAGGCCTGATCAACTATGAAGAAGCGATGGCAAATGCCGATTATCCTAATGACCTGCGGCTTCAACTACAGGGCGCTGACCCAGAGCCGGAATCGGATTCGCCAGTAATCGCTTTGGAAGCCAGGGAATCCGATTCCTCGTCGATACCGGACAAGCTATCGCCGGCTCCCAGTCTGAGTAATGTCGAGGAAGCGTTGCTGAAAACAGCATAAAGATAATAAGGGGTCAGAGCCCTTTTCTCGTTCCGCGGTTATGTCAAAATGACCTGTATTCAGCACGGCAGGTACTCCATGATCCGCATTCTCGTCCTAACCCTTCTGTTCCTGGCGAATGCTGCTTCGGCGGATTCTTTCGACCCCGCCAAACTGCAGGGCCTGGGTGACACCCGCTACCATGCCTTCGAATCGCAAACGCTGGGCCGTACACTCCACGCATACGTTCGGTTGCCCAAAAGCGCAGAAAACCATCCGGGTCGGCGTTACCCCACGGTCTACCTGCTGGACGGAGGCATCAATTTCCCGTTGTTGTCCTCCTTTTATCACAACCTGCGGATCGGCAATGAATTACCGGAGTTGATTCTGGTGGGCCTTTCCTACGGCAGCGACACGTTTGACGGCGGCAACTACCGCAGCAGCGATTTCACAGCTCCGGCGCAGGATCGCGCCTGGTGGGGCAAGGCGCCGGAGTTCCAGGCAGCGCTTGTGCAGGAGCTGATGCCCATGATCGAAGCAGACTATCCCTCGGACCCTGGCCGGCGGGTTCTTTTCGGGCAGTCCCTGGGTGGTCAATTCGTGTTGTACTCCGCGCTAACGCAACCGGAACGCTTCTGGGGCCACATCGCCAGCAACCCAGCGCTGCACCGCAACCTGGATTTTTTCCTGGGCTGGAAAGGCCAAGCGGACATGACGCGGGACGCAACCCGTCTGTTCGTTGCCGAAGCGGAATTCGATGATCTGCGTTTCAAAACACCGGCGATGAAATGGATCGCATACTGGTCCGCGCCGGAACGCAAACGGCCGTTCATCCTGGAAACCCGGATACTTCCCGGCCAGACCCACCTGTCGGCGGGGCCGGAAGCGTTTCGCCAGGGGCTGCAGTGGCTGTTCCCCCGCGCCGAATCCCGATAAAAGGGGTCCGATAAAAGGGGTCAGAGTCAAGTGCCACGATAAAAGGGGTCAGAGTCAAGTGCCACGATAAAAGGGGTCAGAGTCAAGTGCCAGGATAAAAGCGATAAAAGGGGTCAGAGTCAAGTGCCAGAGTTTCTACTCTGGCACTTGACTCTGACCCCATCCTTCTATGACCCCATCCTTACTACTGCTTGATCGTCGCCCGCGCCGGCGTATCCGCTTTACACGCGACCTTGTAATTCGCTTTGACGCTGCCGGTGGGCTTGGGATCCAGGATGTCAATCCGGTACCATCCCTGGTGATCCCAGGTGGACTTGCCCGGTGCGGCCGCTATTTTGCTGCCCGCTTCGGGTTTGGAAAGCGTGCGCGACCACAGCCGCGTGGTCTTGGTGCCCGCTTTGTCAAATTTCAGGGTGAGTTCTGGTGATTTTTTATTGTCATGGCTGACGTATTGGTACTTGACCGTACCGGCGCGGGTGGCGGTGATGGACCCATTGAATTTAATGCCGACAGGGCATTTACCCTGGTAGTCGGATGGGTCAGCTTTCAATGTTACGGTTTTTACCAGCGCAGTCAGCCTGGCCGGCTTTGCTTTTTGCCTGGGAGGCGGCTTGGGAATCTTTTCGGTCGCCAGGTCGGATGCAGCGCACTTGATGCGCGCGTTCACCAGTGTTGTGTCTGAGCCAAGATCGGTTTTTCCAATCCCGGTTGCGCGGCAGTACATACGGTACTTCACCTTGAATGCACCGGGATAATTTACGGTAAACCCCTTACTGAGGATGTGATACTTGGTCAAATCCTTGTTCTCGGACAGGCGTTTGGTCAATTCGGTGGCGCAGACTGACTTCGGGCTGATGGGCTGCCCGGCGCCGTCGACATAACGAAACGTGGCTTCGGCTGTTTTCGAATGGGGAATCAGGAAGTCGGCTGGATCGGTGTCACCGATAATATCGAAACCCTCGACGATCAGGTCTCCCTCATAGGCCTTATTTCCCTTCCCTTCGAATCTACATTCCGCGTTCAGCTTCACCTTGAACTTGACCGCTTTGGATGTGTCGATGGCATTCCACTTCTCGCCATTGGTGGAATAGACGGTGACCACAGGTGCGTCGTTATACCCATCAAGAGGCGAAATGTTGAGTTTCTTGATTGTGTTGGCAGAAGCATTCGACGGTGCGGCAATGATTCCGATCAGTACTAACCAACAGAGCCGGTGCATATTCATCATGGAAATCTCCGGTGATGCGCGTTGCTTGGCATTAAGTATAGTCAGCAATCACCAATTCAGCAGGAGACCTGTTTTTGGGGTCGTAGAAGGGGCGGGGTAACTCAGGCCTTTTGTACTGATCGCCAGCCTCCATGGTGTAGAGAACACTCCGCCATTGATGATGGTGGACGGGCTGGTACTACCCCAAATTGGGCATTGCTTTTATTATGGTCGGGGCCGTCATCCCATTCAATGGAATCCTCATGGACCATAGTTCGGCAGAACAAAAATGACCTATAGCAAACTGGCCTGGGCGCTCGGCGCGTTCATCATGAGCACATCCTGCCAGGCGCAGCCTGAGCATTCCCTGTGGGAAGAGGGCGAAGCGCCATTCAGCAAACCGCACGAACTGGAGGAATACGAGGCGAAGTGCTGGTTCACCGCCTGCGCCTACCAGGTCCACGAACCGACGCTGAAGATATTCAGGCCCGAGGGCGGGGGCACCGGCGATGTGATCCTGATCCTGCCCGGCGGCGGCTACGAGGTGCTGGCCATTTATCATGAGGGGTACGACATTGCCCGGGCGTTCGCTGAACTGGGTGTGACAACAGCGGTGCTCAAATACCGTTTGCCCAACCCGGCAACATCCACCCAGCCCTGGATGGTCCCCATCAGCGATGTGCGCCGGGCATTGCTAATGCTGCGCGAAAACCAGGCCCAATACCAAATCGAGGCCCGTCGGGTCGGTGTGCTGGGATTTTCGGCGGGCGCCCACCTGGCCACCGTGGCCAGCGTTCACCACGCGGAGGAAGCGGCTGCGAATCCCGACTTCTCGGTGCTGGTCTACGGCGTAACGCGTCTCACGCCGGAAAACCATGAATGGTTGGAGACCACCCTTTACCACCGGCCAATGAACGCGGCCGAAGTCGCCGAGCAAACACTGCTGAACCACGTTGATCAAGACACGGTGCCGGCCTTCATGGTGCACGCGCTGGATGATGAGACCTGCGACTACAGCGAATCGACGGACTACGCCGAAGCCGTGACCGCCCAGGGCATCGAGGCCGAATTGCACCTCTACGCCCATGGCGGTCACGGCTTTTCGTTGGGGCGGGAAGAAGATGGTACGGATCAGTGGATCGGGCTGGCCGTCGACTGGCTCAGCAGGCTATAGAAAATGTACCGCGCTCCAGTTATTGTTGGTACCTGATGGATCAATATCTGGAAAGCGGATGATGTTCAAACCCCTTATTTTTGCAACGCCGATGCTGTTTTTGCCACTTGCATACGCAGGTGAAAACGATACAGCCGAGGCGACCCCACGCTGGCATGTGGACTTTTATGATGATTTCGAATCATTCAATCCGGACCATTGGCAGGATCAGATCCTTTGGGTCAACGATGAGGACCAGTGTTACGTACGAGACAATCAATTCAATACGCGTGAAGTCAGTGCGGGAACTTTAAAACTCAGGGTGGTAAACATCGGCGAGGACCGCCCCTGCGATAACCTGGATAAATCCGGTGAAAAACACCATGACACACGCTATGTAGCCGGCCGAATAGCATCAAAGAATCGCAAAGAATTTGTCAAAGGTAAATGGACGGCCCGGCTAAGGACCTGGGGCAATGGTCAGACAGGTATGTTCCCCGCCTGGTGGTTACTGGGCGCCCGGAACAATGAACCACCGGTTCAGGAACCCGACGAAAATGTTTGCTGGCCAATGACTGGATCTGGCGAGATCGATATCTTTGAACACCACAGTGATGGCGGTGCGGGTCATTATGCTGCGCGGATGATTAAAAGCCTTGGCAACTGCGACGGTGGTGACTGGCAATCACTGATGAAGGTTATTGATGCCGATCTGGATGAATTTCATGAGTACTCAGTGGAGTGGCGGGACAAGGATTTGGTGTTCCGCCTGGATGGAACCGAGGTCTATCGTATCTCCGGCCATGGCGATGATTTTCCAGAGCCTCTCTTTGCGATACTCAATTACGCAAAGATAAAGCCGGATCCCATGCAGGGCGAATGGGTGATGGAGGTAGACTGGGTGAAACATGAATACTGGGAATAAAGGAATTTTGCTTCCCTGCTCAGCCGCCGTGACGGCAACCGCATACAAATGAAACCGGAGATCCAAATTGACCGATATACCAAAACTGCAGGAGCGACTGAGAGAGTTTGCGGATAAACGAGACTGGAAACAGTTTCATTCGCCAAAAAACCTTTCAATGGCCTTGATCGTGGAAGCAGGCGAATTGGCTGAGCATTTTCAATGGCTGACTCAGGAAGAGAGTTTCAATCTGGCGAATGAGAAGCTTGAAGCCGTGGGTGAAGAACTTGCAGATATCTTTGTTTATTTGGTCCGCCTTGCTGACCAACTGGATATCGATTTGGCCAAAGTTGTCGAGAGAAAGATCGATTTGAATGAGGCCAAGTATCCCGCTGATTTAGTGAGAGGTAGCGCCAGGAAATATACCGAGTACCAATAATGACTCATCGCAGACCGAGGTTGCGAACGCCATGAACAAAATTGCCATCACCGGTTTTGACCAGCTCGCCGACCGCGAACCGGCCCACGCGCTGGTCGCGGACGTCGACCTGGTGGTCACCCGTTTCGATGACCGGGTCAGCGTGCTGTACGGGCGTTGCGCCCACCGCGGTGCGTTGATGGCCGACGGCCACGTCGACGGCGACAACCTGATCTGCGGCCTGCATGGCTGGGACTACCGGCTCGATACCGGTATCAGCGAGTACAACAACAGCGAAACGCTGCCGCAATTCAAGGCCTGGGTGGAGGACGGCCAGGTGTTTGTCGACGAAGATGAGATTGCCGCCTGGGCCCGCGCGCATCCGCAGCCCTTCCAGCGCGATGCCTACCAGGGCGCCTACCAGGACCCGACCGGCACCGCCGATGAACCCTACGTCAAGTTCATCCGCAAACTCGCCAACGACGGTCTCGCCAAGGTCGGCCACCACGGGCCGGCCGCCGCCATGGGCGTGCCGCGCGACGCTTTGCCCAAGTGGGAAGATCTGCAATTCGTGGTCGGGCAACTGCACAAGCTGCCCCTGCTGGACGATGAGGAGGTTGGCACGGAACTGGTGATCGGCCCTCGGGCCGCCAAGCCACTGCGCCTGGAGATTCCGCTGTTTGTCTCCGACATGAGTTTCGGCGCTCTTTCCGAAGAAGCAAAGGTCGCGCTGGCCAAGGGCGCGGAGCTGGCCGGCACCGGTATCTGTTCGGGCGAGGGCGGCATGCTGCCCGAAGAACAGGCGGCCAATACCCGCTATTTCTATGAGCTGGCCTCGGCCCGTTTTGGTTTTTCCTGGGACAAGGTACTGCAAACCCAGGCCTTCCACTTCAAGGGCGGCCAGGGCGCCAAAACCGGCACCGGGGGGCACCTGCCCGGCAACAAGGTCCAGGGCAAGATTGCCCAGGTGCGGAATTTGCCCGAAGGCCAGTCAGCCATCTCGCCGGCCCGGTTTCCCGACTGGACCGAGCTCAGCCAGATTCGTGATTTTGCGGACCAGGTGCGCGAAAAAACGGGCGGCATCCCGGTGGGCTACAAGCTGTCGGCCCAGCACATCGAGAAGGACATCGATGCCGCGCTGGAGGTGGGTGTCGATTACATCATCCTGGACGGCCGCGGCGGCGGCACCGGCGCGGCGCCGCTGATTTTCCGCGATAACATCTCGGTGCCCACCATCCCCGCCCTGGCGCGTGCGCGGCGTCATCTGGATGCCTGTGGTGCTGCCGACGTGACGCTGATCACCACCGGCGGCTTGCGCCGCCCTGCCGACTTCGCCAAGGCCATGGCACTGGGCGCCGATGGCATCGCGGTATCGAACGCCGCCCTCCAGGCCATCGGCTGCCTGGGCATGCGGGCCTGTCACAGCAACAACTGCCCGGTGGGCATTGCCACACAGAAACCTCATCTGCGGGCGCGGCTGCCGGTCGACATCGCGGCGGAACGCCTCGCGCGGTTCTTTGCCGCCAGCGTCGAGCTGATGACGGTGCTGGCTCGCGCGGCCGGGCATAGAAATTTAAGTGAATTCACGATCGAGGATCTGACCACGTTCAAGACGGACATGGCGCAGCTCACTGGTGTTGCCTACGGTGGCGTGAGTTCGGTTTGAAATTTGGGGCCGGATGGTATTGGGACTAATAAGGATTAATTGTATCCGGCGCCTTTTTTCGCAAGATTACAAAACGCTTAATTGTCGGCCTGCCCGCCAAGAGCCCGTACGGTTGAAGCCAGCTTCAACAGCGACGGAATGGCAATGCCTGCGACCGACAGAAAAGCCAGCCCGGATTCGACGACGTGTCTTTGTGTAAACCATAAGAACGCAAAGATGAGAATGAGCACGCTCACGAAGACCCACCGCAGTTGCGACCAGTTGACGCCATCTGAGCTTGCTTCCCAAGTCTCGAGATTCTCCGGCGTGTGAGTGTCTGCAATCCACTGAGCGAAACTTTCGTTCATGGTTCTCAGTGCCGGATCGCGCCTGATGATGCCGCGCCGCATCAGCGCACGAACGACATTTGCCTGTTTCGGGTTTACCACGGCTTCTTCGATGAGTTGAACCAGGACAAAACGCTCTTCCTGGCTGCACTGCTGCCAGAGTGTTCGGTAATAATCGTGCATGGCTTCGCTCAGCCGCAACAGCGCTTCGCGTTTCGTATTGCTGCCTGTGAGAATTTCCCTGATGAGCTGGCTTCTCTTTGGACTGAAGAGGTCGGAGGACGTAGCAAGTTCATGATCGACCCAATCGCCGTCGATGGCTCTATTGAGGTGCCGCCGCCAGTGGTCACCGCCGACAAGGCCACCATAGGGTGATTCGTTGGCCTCGCTGCGCGCAAACCACTTAACCACCATGCCCTCAGGTGCCTGGCAGTTGATGGAGCGCGAATCGTATTCGGCCAACACCAGTAGTCGCTCGTGGGCGTCCAGGAGTGACTGCAGTTCAGCGCACTTGTTGCTGTCTATTGGCCCCTGGATCTTGTGGATGGTCAAATCCGATCCATCCGAAGTGCTCAATCGTTCTCGGTCAGCGTCCGAAGCGATGAAGGCCAGGACCTGGCTATCGCGCTCCATCACATCATCGAGCCCAAGAGGGCCACATTCCCCGATTTCGTAGAAATAGAGCTTGTTTGCCACGTATCGCAGCCAGGCGAATCCGAAAATCAAGAACACTATTCCGGAGAGCACAACTGCAAGGCCAGACACGCGGGGATTAACGATGGGAACGGTTGAAGCAAATTCTATTTCATCGGCACACACATGATGTGGATGCCGGTATGTGAGTTCGTTATCCTCATTAATATTCCAGAGGTTAACTTCTTGGTGATCGTCATCTTCTTGGTGATATAAGTAACGGCGGTACCCGATACTCTCGCTGTAGATCGGTTTGAATTCAGCAAACCACCGCCACAATATGCTTGGTTCGTCGACGCTCAGTGGGACTGTGCCGGAGAGTTCCTGGTCTGGATCGTAAATTGCCGAACGGTAAATGTCATCACGGCAGGCGTTGCCACGGCGGCATTTACAGAGATTCATTCCCTCACAGTCTCTGGGGATTCGGCTGTAGTATGCCGACATCGAACACTGCCGCGCTTCCAGATTCTCACCGTGAATAATATTCTCCTGCTTCACGAATTCTGTCACCGCCGCAGTCAGTGCGTTCGAGTAAAAAACGTAAGCCGGCACGACTGCGACGTTGAGCCAGAGAAGTCCGGAGGCAACGACGTACCACAGCCGGGGTGAAATTTTTGTACGCTCGACGGGTTGATCGCTGCCTCGGAGCCGCACATACATCGCTCTTCGCGATGCGATCAGGATAAGAATAAGAATGCTGGCCGGCACGATTAAGCAGAGCAGTAACCGGATATCAGCACTGAAACGGGAAAGGCCGACGATAAACAGTATAAATACCAGGACGAGAAAGAATGACCACTTCGTGTGAAAGCGTCCAGAGCAGGGCGTTGGCCAGAACCAACGAGGTATTTCCTGCCCCTCCCATGCAAGGTAGACCAGGGTGCCAACCAGATTAATCACCAGGAATATGAAGGCCAGCAGTATCGCATGACCCACGATTTCCAGAATGACGACCCGCGTGGGTTCGTTGTCGGAGAAGACAATGACCGACCAGGGCAATTCACCCATCGGCCTGACAAAAAATTGATGCGGACGGCCAAGGTAGTTTGACCCCATGTGATGTTCGGTGTGAGAGAGAACAGCGGCCCTCAGTCTCATGCCATCCGACAATTCATCGAAAAAATTATCTTTCAGGACACGGCGAGGGTCTGAATGAAATATAGCCCGCCCGCTATCGTCTATGACGGCGAATCCAACACCCGGTGACAGCACAGGTTCTGCTACTGAAATCAATCGCGCCTGAACGGCGATAACCGCGTGATTGTCTGCGTTGCTTGGGCACGGGTTGAGGTCGTAGCCTTTTTTAAGACAATCCGATTGCTCTTCAGGAGCCGGATTGTCGTTTATGGCGGTGTATTCGACGCATTGTGACGATCTGGCCGACAAGAGAGTTTTGACGGCAGTCGTGGTTTTCGAGCGCACGTTCTCGACGTACCAGTGCCGTTTACCTACCTTCCATAACCTGTCATCCCGCGCATGCTTGAAGTACTCACGATTTGCCAGCTTCACCAGCGGGGTCGTGGTTCTCATTGTCGTCGCTTTTTTGACCTGCTGGCCGCTCGCATCTGGATTTACCCAAAACACCATCTCGAAGTCCGATTCGACGGTGGGATGCCAACCTGGGGATTCTGCATAAAGCTCTGTGCACTCTTTCAGCGGTTCGACTACCCCGTCAAGAGTTTGCAATTGGGTAGATAACCCTTCGAGTTCCCGCAGAAGGCGTTCACTGACTTCATCAGCGATTCGTTCATTGCTGATTTCGATCTTGCGGGTGAGTTCCAGGTGGGTCTGGAATGCGAGTGCAAGAATGACGACGATCATTACCGCACCCCACGCACCGAACAGGACGAAATAAAGATCGCTGAATTTGAATCTCTCGTGGTCCGACATCAGGACCACCTTTAGCATCGGCCAGCACAATACGCCGAAAATCACCACGGCGAGCAGAACGACAACTATAAGCGGAGTGACAGTGAGCGCTTTGCTTGTCTCTCCGCTCGAGTCCACTAGACCGCAAACAGCAAGTTCCTGATCGGTGTAAGTTCCCGAACGTATTCGCAAGGGCTGGCAAAGAAAATCGAAGGTCATACCGGAAAGGACGACTTTCCTGGCAATCGTCGCATTGAGGTTCAGGTCTGCTAATGTTTCACCAGAAGGGTTCCGAAGTGCATCGAGATTATTGATCGAAAATTCCAGGTCGGAACGTTGCCTGTAGCTTGCGACAACTTGCGTTTGGTCTTTGATGATAAGCAACAAATCGATCTGGTCGCTGGCAGGAAGTACAGCAAGAATTTCATCGAGTTGGATTTCGAAGGTGCTTTCGTTTGAAGTGAAATGGAAACCAGAGGGAAATTTTTCTTTCTTGACCCAAGCCTCAACGCGTTTTGGTGGCCTTGTGTCACAGTTGTAGGGGCTGTCAAACAGTTTCAGGAAGCGTTGCTGATCATCTAATTCACAGGCAAATGCCGGCTTGTCGTCGAGACTCGACACGACGGTCTCCGCATTGCGCATTAACTCGGCAATATCATCTGAAGCCTTGCCGAGGGAACGGAGATTCAATTCACGCAACTCTTCGAGCTGAAGGAAAACGTGCCGGGCGAAGCCGCCAAGCGGCAGTGCTGCCAGCAGTGCAATCAGCAGCACTAACGTCAGTTGACGAAATGGCTTCTTAGTCGCAGGCTGCTCCCGATTGTCTGATTTCTTTGAGATAAGCGCCTTACTCCTTTAGTAAGTCTTTCTCCTCAGATTCCTTCAACATCACCCCAGTCACCATTATGCGCTTCCAGCCAGTCTTTGAGCTGATCCGGCGCATAACCCATCGTCTCAAAGCGCTTTTTCACCGATACATGCATGACCGAATCAACGGGGATTTCGCGCCGGCGCTTGCCGAGCGCCCGCCAGAAGCTCTTGTAGGACCGGTGCTTGGGGGCCCTGTGGTCGAGTTTCGACTTCAGATACAGATGCGATTCGAATTCAAGGCCACTCTGACTCGCTTCGGTCGCCATCCAGGCCAGCGGGATGTCACTGAGAAGCTTGCCATCTTCGGTTGGCTCATAGCCGCCGCCCACATCGGAATGCACCCCGGCAAACCACACTTGCTTGATGTCGATGGCTTCTTTCTTCCCCCACAGCGTGGGTTCGAAATCTTCGCGCCGCTCGTCGATTGAGACGGCATGACGGGCGGCCTTCACGTTGCTGCCGAGTTCCTGGTCGTAAAAAAGATCTTTCTGGTCCATGAAAGCAAGCACGCGGGTTGGTATGCCAAGCGAGCCAACCGTGTCCCACACACCAATGAAGTCGACGATACCCCTGTCCGGTCCATAGGAATGCGCCTTACGCCAGTCCTTTGCTACCTGGGATGAGGGTTTGGCGCCACGCTTCTTGTAGAAGTCGAAGGCCTCCGGGATTTGTTTGGCCTTTGTTCGCTTCAAAATGCCGCAGTTGTTGAGCAAGCCGTTCAGACACCGCACCGTGTAGGCGCCCCTGCTGAAGCCGAACAGGAAGATTTCATCGCCCGGGTTGTAGTTCTGAACAATGAAACGATAGCCGTCCTGGATGTTTTTCATGATGCCAAATCCAACGGCACCGCCACGAACCTTAGCGTAATAGGAGCCTACGCCCCAGTCATAAAAAACCACTTGCTTGGTTTTATCCTCGGCTACGGGTTTTACGGCACGGGCCATGCGCAGGACGTTGGTTGGATTCTCATCTTCAGGATCGTTCCAGGTGCCATCAGCACAGACGATAATCCGTTTTTTAACCGTTTCAGCCATCGAATTCTCTCCCCGTTCCGCGGGATTCGCACGAAATGTAAAAACGCTTCTTACCTACGTATTTTGTGAGATTTTTGGGCGAAAACTCTCATCGCCAGGTAGCCCTGCGCGATGGGGTGAACTCAGCGTATGGGCCAAACTTGCGTTTGTCTCCGTTGCTGTACACCCGATCGGTGTCGAGAAAACCTGCTGTTACGCAAACCTGGCTCTCAATAAACAAAACCGTTCCGGGATTTGGCGCCGGGACAGACTCAACTAGTCGCTTTCGAACCCATCGGAAAAGATCAAACTCGGTGGAATCGTAACCCCCCAGGCCGTACCGATATGCAGGCCGTCCACCAAGGCCGTAGGGGTCTCCGCGTCGAGTTGCGTTAGAACGATTTCGGCGATACTTGCGGCGTCGTCTCCGCTGGAAATTTCCTCGTCGGGAACCGGTTCCGGCTGTTCCAGGTCGGGATTGACCCACAGGCTGATCGAATCGTCACCCACGCCCGGCAGGAACTGGTATCTGGTTACCAGCAAGTTGACCGTTCCGGTGGAATAGTCGTAGCCGGTAAAGCGGATGCCGCCCCCTTTCGATATTCCGTAGCGGACATTCCCCTCGCCGTCCTCGTTGACCCAGACGGTCAGATGCCGGGCGAAGATCGTCGTTTCTTCCGGGCCGAGATACGTCAGGATGCCGTCGTTGGAAACGGTCGTTACCGCGTCCGGCCGGACCAGAAAAGTGACATAGATGGACCCGCCGGTCTGAGTTGCAAACGCACGCTTGCACTCGCCGCCGTTGCCTGTGACCAGGCTGGCTGCGTTGCCGATTCCCGACAACGGGTAGCCCGGGTACTCCAGACCGCCGTTGGACACCGTCACCTGCGTGCCGGACCGAATCTGGGTCCACCCATGATCTGTCAGCGGATCACCGGCGGGGTAGACGAAGTTGTCTACCATCAGCGTTTGTGCCAGGGCCGGGCCGGCCAGGACGACAAACAGGACTCCAGCGGTTACAGAGAGCCGATATCGACACATGATGAGGTACTCCTTTCGATTCCGAGGGTCTGTTAGCTGGCGACACGCTACCACACCTAATTTAGTCCATTTCAGCCCTGCCATGCAAAGTTAAAATCCCAACTCTGGAAAGAACCGGATGGAAAGAACCGGACACCCACAAATCCGAGAGATCCAGAGATCCAGAGATCCGGACACCCACAAATCCGTGCAGATATGCAGTCTGGCCAGTCCGAAAGATCCGGACACCCACAAATCCGAGCAGATATGCAGTCTGGCCAGTCTGCGCAAGCTCTAAGATATCGCCCTTACAGTTCTGGAAAATACCTGAGGAAAAAACCTGAAGGAAAATACCTGACATCCACAAACTGGACGAAGGAAAATACCTGACATCCACAAACTGGACGCAACGCCTCAAGCGCGTGTTCGCCGTCGATATCGAGATGTGTCCGGTTTATGGCGGCCGGCTGTGGGTGATCGCCTAATGAAATGGACCCATCCCCCTTCTAAACCGGCTTCATGAGAGCCAAGATGGTGAATGAAGTTATCCATCTAAACGAAGAGAGAGGGTCCGATAT
>CAMYKC010000033.1:32048-34650 GCA_947258865.1 uncultured Lysobacterales bacterium | reverse complement strand
ACGAAAGCGTGAGAGCAGGTCCTGAGCCGACCTGCATTTTTTTTACCCTGAGTGAGCCGTAATCCTTGGGAGCTGGTTTGAATATCGAAAACGCAAATTCTCAAGGCGATACGACGCAGCGCCTCAGGTTCACTGAAAAGCTGGGTTATGGGGTGGGTGATGCGGCCTCCAATTTTTTCTTCCAAGTTTTCAACATCTTCCTGCTCTACTACTACACCGACGTTTTCGGCCTCGACGCTGCCCTGGTCGCCGTGATGTTCATCGTCACCAAGTTCGTGGACGCCATCAGTGACCCCCTGATGGGACTGGTCGCTGATCGGACCGATACGCGCTGGGGTAAATTCCGTCCCTATCTACTATGGGGGGCTATCCCCTACGGCCTATGTGGATTTGCCATGTTCGCCGGACCGGATTTATCTGACTCGGGCAAGCTGATTTATGCCTACGCGACCTACACGCTGATGATGCTGGCTTACACGGTGATCAACATCCCCTACTCCGCGCTGATGGGCGTCATGACCCCGAGTTCACTCGAGCGCACCAGTATTTCGAGCTATCGCTTTGTTTGCGCATTCAGCGCAGCCTGGCTGGTTGGAACCTTCGTCACACCGCTGAAGACCATTCTGGGCGGCGGCGACGAAGCGCAGGGTTTCCGGCTTACCATGATGATATTTGCGGTGATTTCCATCGCGCTGTTCTGGGTGACCTTCGCGACAACCCGGGAGCGGGTAAAGCCCATGCAGGAGAAGGCCAGTCTGAAGCTGGACTTCAAGGCCATGCTCGGAAACGGCCCCTGGCTGACCCTGTTCCTGGCTGCCATATTTACTCTCATGAACGTGGCGGTTCGCAACGGCGCAATCATGTATTACTTCAAGTACTACGTGGGAGACGACGGGACAGCCATTTTCCTGATTTTCGACAAAACCGCCGTATTCATGTCCCTCGGGCTTTTTACGATGGTCGCAGGCATTGCATGCACCAAGATGCTGGCAGCCCGTTTCGACAAGCGGAGATTGCTGATTGTACTGTCGCTTCTCAATGCACTGACCATGGCGGTGTTTTTTGTCATACCGCCGGAGCAATATTGGTTGATGGTGCTCGTGAACGCCGTGGGAACCTTTATTGTCGGGCCAACTCCCGCACTGGTCTGGGCCATGTATGCAGACACCGCGGATTACGGTGAATGGAAGTCGGGGCGCCGTACCACTGCGCTGGTATTTTCAGCGCTTCAGTTTGCTCAAAAACTGGGTCTCGCCGTGGGCGCGGGCCTGTCCGGATTCATTCTTTCGCTCTTCGGTTTCATCGCCAACCAGGCACAGAGTGATCTATCGATAACCGGCATTCGCCTGATGTTCAGCATCTTTCCCGCCACCCTGGCCGTCGCGGGCGTGGTGGCCGTCTTCTTCTATCCGTTGAGGGATTCCAAGGTCAAAGTCATCGAAGCGGAGCTGAAAGAGCGGCATGGCGCTTACGCGGGCGATGACGCCATGTCGGCAAACAAACCCGCGTAATCCGGTTATCTAAGCATCTCGGCAGGGATGTCGACGACGATTTTCTGAACCCGATTCTCACGCCGAAACAAAGACTGGCTCCAGGCCCGATCCAGCCGGTTGCCCGAAGAGACTTCGGGGCTGCCGTCATATTCAAACACCTGTATTGCGTATTCTTTTGCCAATCGGTAAATCACCGGAACCGTGCAAACGGTGAACGCCAGGCAGCCTGCTTCCAGATCGACGTGCCGTTCTGCTCCGCTCACCGGACAGCTCCAGGTCCCCGGTTTGGTCAGAAATTCCCCGCGCTTTAGGATTGTCGGAGCAAATTCGATTTGCCCCTCCAAGACATTCACTCCGAGCTCGTTAAAACGAGTGATCACGTCCTCTTTCACCTGCCCGGTCATACCCGGTTGCTGTACCCCCGTGAATCCGGGCGTATGCGAATACGGATCGGTGGTGAAGGCCCCGTAATGGGCCGGCGTTTTATGTATACCCAGACCGTCCTTGATTTCATCGAAGTGGTCCATAAGCCACTGCACGACTTCTTCATCCGTACCGTCCTGCGAAGCCTCCGTGATCACTTCGGCGGTTGCGAGCAGCAGCTTGGACACCATGTGCCAGTAGATACTGCCAAGGCCCTCGTATTTGAACATGGAACCGGACCGGCCGGTGAACTGCCGGTGCCGGAACACCGCCTCGTAGGCATCGCAAATCCCGGCGGCCTCCGCTTCGCCGATGTCCGGATCACGCTTCAGCGCGGCAGCCAGTTCGCCGGCGTTCCTGAAATTGGCGTTGAAGTGAACAAGACCGCCGGCGTCCTGCTCGACAAAATCACTGCGTCCAGATTGCAGTTCATTCCGAATCCAGGGGCTGCCTTCAATGACGGAACTACCAATAATGTTCCTGTCCAGAAAATGCACCTGTTCCCTGTCCGGATAGAGCAGGTAACTGTTCTGATCGGAACGATATATCTTGCTCGATCTGAGCCGGCCCAGTAAATCCAGGCTTTCCCGTGGATCGAGGTAGCCCGAGCTCAGCACCGCGACTTGCCCTTCAAGCATTTCGTATAGACGTTCGACTTCAAAGGCGTCACGATCAAAGCGGATCAG
>CAMYKC010000033.1:26232-31972 GCA_947258865.1 uncultured Lysobacterales bacterium | reverse complement strand
GCTAAAACCTGCATAGATGCTTTCCCGATAGTGTTCACCCAATTTCCCAAGCTCATCCATTAAAATCTTGCGATCTTCGGGTTCGACCACCCCATCCAGCATGGGCCGGTGCCGTTGCAGCACGTCGCCGATTCCCACGAAGAAATCCAGGACCTCGCTTGATACCCTGAAGTTATCCGCAGGATCTCCCTCGAGAATACGGGTAAACAGCTTCAGGTAACGGCGCAGGTAACACAGCGTGACCATGGACAGGCCGTAGCCGACGAGTGCGTTGTTCGCATCGTTCCACTCGGGACGCTGGGTGTTCATCCAGATGCCGCCGCCCGGTACGAAGTTCCCGAGTTTGGACAGCACGGGCACCAGCAGTTTTTCGAGCAGGTTGACCCGGTAAATGGAGCCGTCAGCCAGGGCGAGAAGCTTGCCGTCGCTGCCCAGTTCCCCGACGCGGCGGGCGATGGCCTGGGCCTCCTCATCGTCGTAGATGACCGTGTCATGCGGGTCGCGCACCAATGCTTCATAGCCCTTGATGCGGTAAGGCACGTTCGCATAGACGAACAGGTCCCGGGCCAGGAAGCGTTCCATTTTCCCGGGATGGTAATTGATCGACAGCTCGAGCAGTTTCAGCAGGTAGGCGATCTGGTGATCGCCCCAGTAGCCGATGTTGGACCAAGGGTCATCCGGCTCCAGAACCTCCCAGTCTATGCCGTCCCGGGTAATCCGGTACGGGTTGTAGCCATCCGCCGTCGACGCGTTGACGAACTTGGCGATGAAGCTCTCGATGAATCCCGGGTAGGAAAGAGACAAGGCCTCCCAGTTCTGGAAGATACGCCATGGCGGCGGCTGAACGTCAATGGCAGGTATTCCAGTGCAAGGCGCTCCAGGTGGGCATCACCACTGTTCTCGGCGGCGCTCAATACGGAATTAAGCGTCAGCGGTCCGCCCTGCGCGTCCAGCAGTGCCGAAAATTTATCTCGCAAAGGTGAATTCCAGGTTGCGACAAAATCCAGAAAATCATCGCCTGGGACGTTGTATTCATCATAAAAAGTACCGCCGCGCATGATGTTGAACATCGTGTTGGAGAAGTGCCGCGCGGTAACCATTGCATCGGAAGAGGACTGGAAACCATCTGCACCACCAACCAGTCGCAGCAAGCGCTGTGCGCCCGCCTCGATATCCGCCTCGATGTCATCAGGCGTCACGCCACGCCTGATCTGCCCGAGCAGCGCGGCGAGCGGTGAAGGTCGCTGGTTGATATCGGCGACGACGTACCAGTTTTTTTCCGCAGCCGGCGCTACGGAAACCGAAGACTGGACAAAAAACGCACCGCGTTTGCCTCTCACCTGGTGTTCTGCGTCAACCGGGACGCCCGCGCAAAATGCCTCGACCTGGTCTTCCGAAAGCAACACCTTCGGCCGGTCCAGTCCCGTGCTCCAGACAACCGTCGCCATCAGGGCCTCGCAGGGTTCGGCCCGATCGGTCAGAATGGAACTCAGGCTGTAGATGGCGGCGGTTGCGTCGGTCACGGACTCCGCCTGCTTGTAGGCGTCCAGCAGGGGGCTCCGTTCCAACTGCGCCTGCTGGGTGACGCCGTAAGGGAGCAAGTTACGCAAGCCGTCCAGCAGTTCGATATGGCGTTCGCTGTCCGCGGTATTGCGAATTCCCGACCGCTTCACGAAACCGAAGCGTTCACCGACGGACCAGCTGTAGTGAAACGACAGAGCCAGGTCATGGTTGATCTCTTCAAAGACCAGTCTGTTTCCCGGCAGATTCTTGTACAGGTTTCGCTCAAGTGTGTAGACCGATGGGCCTCGGGCAAACGGCACCCATAAACGGGTTTTACCCTCATCTTCGACCAGCAGAGCCGCCAAGGGGCCGGTCGTCGCAGAGCTGTCGTGGATCCTGTCATCGGTATCGTACGGAAGAAGTGCGTTATCCGGATTTCTGCGGCCGCAGGTCAGCCCGCCGCTACTTGACAGGAACATCCAGTGCTCCGAACCACTGACAAGAGACACGAGGAACGGGGGCATCACGTGATAATTGCTGATCTTGTAGAAAGGCTCGCCATCCCGCTGCACGATGCTGCCCGTACCGCCTTCCGCTTCCTGCCTGACCCGAGAATTGCTCCAATACACTTCTTTCATCAATGACACCGAATTTCACATGTGAGCGGGTGAAGGGAGCCTACTTCACCAGGAAAGGGATGTTGGCGTGACCGGCATGCTCCTGGCCGTCGTAAACATAAACAAACAGGCGATACGCGCCCGCCTGCTGTGGCGCCGCAACCCCGGCGCCGCCATTATCTGCATCGTCGATGAGTCCGGATATCACGTCGGGAATCTGCTCCTTGTCTCCGCCTACCTGACTGGCGGCGCTTTCACGCATGACGACCCAGCGGTAGGTCAGCGGGTCACCATCGGGATCGTGTGCACGCACTCGCGCTTCGTACCGCCCGCCCCTTTCCAGAACGACATCCTCATCCGATGTCCTGGAGTCCAGCAACAGGTTTGCGATTTGCGGTGACCGGTTTTCCGGCCAGGCGCCGTTCCAGGCGTAATGCATCACATCGACCGCTTCCGTTGCTGTCCCGTCCGCCAGGAACATGCTGTACCAGGTTGGCGTACGCTCCTGTTTCTGACCCCAGAGAACGGCATAGGAGCCGATAATGCGGCCGGAATGAGCTGCAATCACGTCTTGGTAATTTTTCAGATAATGGGCGGCTTTCTTACTGCTGTCATGCTCGATCGGCGCCCCCCAGGATGTCTTTTCCACCTCCCAGTGGCCAACGGGTCCCCATTCGGTGACCATGTAGGGCCGGTCGATCCCGGCTTCATCGATGTACCGCGGCACGTTCACGACGTCCGCGTATTTCTGCACGCTGATGATGTCCAGGTCTGGCATCCTCTGCTCGATATGGTCCAGCAATTCAGGTTTCACGCTGAACGAAAGCGCCGTGGTTGTCGGGTGTTGCCCGTCCACTTCGTGGATCATCTTCGAGATGTCGTTGATGGCATCGAATACCCCCGGATTGGTGAATTCCAGGTCGGGCTCGTTGCCGATGATCCACAGCAATAGAGCGGGGTGATCCTTGTACCTGAGCACTTCACTCCGGGCAAATTCAAACTGCCGTGCAACCGCCTGGGCATCGTCATAGTCGAATCCGTGGCGCTCACGGCCGATCGGAAGACACATGGCCACGGTCAGACCGTGCCGGGCCGCCTCGTCCAGGATCGGCAGACCATCTGGCGAATCGTAGTCGCGCCAGTTTCGAAATGAGTTGCCGCCGTGTGCAGCCAGGCTGGCAATATCCCAATTACCGATCCCCGCGCCTTTGATGGCATAAGGCTGGCCGCCGCGAAGCAGCTCATAGCGTCCCTCATGTTCGACAATATCGACGGGTATGGCGCCGCTGTCAGACGGCTGCCCGGCGGACACCGGGCCGGCAACTTGCCAGGAGCAGGACAGTGCCATTACGGCAGCGGCAATGGTGGTTTTGCCCTTCAACGTACGAGCTCCGCTTCGAGTTCCTCGAGGCTTTTGCCCTTGGTTTCCGGTAAGAGTTTCATAACGATCACCAGACCGACGATGGCAAACAGCCCGTAAATTAGAAAGGTGACCGAATTCCCGAAATTCTCGAGTTCCCAGGGAAAGACCAGCTGTACGATGAAACTCACGGCAGAATTGATCAGGCCGACGAATGAAATCGCGGCACCGCGGATGCGGTTGGGAAACAGCTCGGAAAACAGCACCCACATGACCGGTCCCAGGGAGATGGCGAAACCGGCCACGAAGCCCAGGATGCCGATCAGGATCAGCGTGGCGTTGATTTCAAGCAGCTCACCGCTGGCCGAATAGGTGGCCGACCCGAAGCCGTAGGCCAGCAATAGCATGCAGGCTGCTATGACAGTCAAACCGAAACCCATCAGCGGGCGGCGCCCCAGCTTGTCGATAAGCAGAATGGCCAGCACCGTAAACAGCAGGTTGACCAGCCCCACAAGGACTGCCTGCATGAATGCCGCGTCCGTCCCGATACCCGACTGTTCGAAGATCATCGGTGCGTAGAAAAAAACCGAGTTGATCCCGGTGATCTGTTGCAGGATGGCCACGGAAATCCCGATGGCCATCACCAGTTTCATGGCCGGCTGGAACAACTCCCTGAGCGGGGCCTTCTGCTGGCCGGCCTCGGCTTCCAGCGACGCCTTGACAGCCACCATCTCCGCGTCAGCCTCTTCGCGGCCGCTGACCTTTTCCATGATGTCGAGCGCGTCTTTTTCGCCACCATGCATTACCAGCCATCGCGGGCTCTCGGGTACGAAGAACAATGCAAGAAAATAGAAAATTGCCGGCAGCCCTTCGACGCCAAGCATCCAGCGCCAGTTCCAATCCCCCACCCTGAGCGTCTGCGCCCAAGCCAGGTCGGACTGGCCCAGGTTGAGAATCAGGTAATTACTGAAATACGCAGCCGATATGCCGATAACGATATTCAGCTGATTGAATGAAACCATCCGGCCGCGAACATCAGGCGGAGCGATCTCTGCGATGTACATCGGGGCAATGATCAGTGCGGCGCCAACGCCAAAACCGCCCAGCATGCGTGCCGCTACCAGCGTGATGTAGTCCGGTGCGATGGCCGAGGCGATGGCCGAGGCCGTAAACAGGACGGCTGCAACCCTGAGCACGGGGCGACGTCCGAACCGGTCACTGATTGGTCCCGCCAGCATCATGGCGATCGTAGAGGTCAGCGTCAGCGAAGCGACGGCCCAACCCACTTCAATATTACTCAGATCGAATTCCGGACCGATAAAGCCCACCACACCAGAAATCACCGATGCATCAAAACCCATAAGGAAGCCGCCAAGCGCGACGGTCAGGGCAACCCGGATGGTGTAACGTGTACCCGGAGTCATCCTAGTGCTTGCCTGGGTTCTGTTCGGCAATCAAAGTAAATGCCGTGCTCAGCTCCGCGTCGGAACTGCCGCCAATCCAGACGTGAAATTCTCCGGGCTCGGTAATTAATTTCATATCCCGGCCATGGAATGCGAGATCATCCGGACCGAGCACGAAAGAGACTCTCCTGCGCTCACCCGGCTTAAGTCGTATGCGCTGGAATCCTTTGAGCTCTTTCACAGGGCGGGTGACGTTGCCGACCAGGTCCCGCACGTACAACTGAACAACTTCATCCGCCTCCACCTTGCCCTGGTTGTGCACAACAGCCTGCACCGTGACCGTTTCACCCATTCCGAATTCTGGTTCACTCACTTCAATATCCGAGTAGGCAAATTGTGCATAGGACAGCCCATAGCCGAACTCGTACAGGGGTTCGTAGCCGGCATCCAGGTGGAAGGATGCGAAGCCCCACGAAGACTGCGGCAACCTCACGGGGATGTCATCCATGTGGGTAAATTTTTCCGGTGTTGCCGGCCTGCCGGTGTTTTTGTGGGCGTAGTAGATAGGCGCCTGGCCCACCATCACCGGAAAGGTTGCCGGCAACTTGCCGGATGGCGACTCGACCCCGAACAGGATATCGGCGATTGCCGGACCACCCATGGTGCCGGGGTGCCAGGCGAACAAAAGCGCGTCGACGTCGTCGATGATGTCGCGCAATGTCAGCGGCCGGCCCGCGAGAATCACTGCGATAACCGGCTTACCTGCCTTTCGAAGCGCGACGAGCAGTTCCTCCTGGTTGCCCGGCAGGCTGATGTCTGCCCGGGAGTGTGTTTCGCCGGACAGGATCGACTCTTCC
>CAMYKC010000033.1:8888-26194 GCA_947258865.1 uncultured Lysobacterales bacterium | reverse complement strand
ATCGCACGAACATGGGTGACCTTCACGCGGTTCCCCAGGTGTTGGCGGATCGCCTGTAATGGCGTCCGGCTGATGGACGGATCACCATCGAAAATCCAGGTTCCCAATTGCTCATAGGGATCGTCCGCCAGGGGCCCGATCACCGCCAGCGAACTGAGCGCTTCCTTGTCCAGCGGTAGGGTCAAGTTCCGGTTTTCCAGCAACACGATGCTTTGCTGCGCGAGCTGCTTCGCAATCGCCAGGTGGTCCTCGTTGGCAATGGCCGGGTAGTCGGAGGGATCCGTGAAGGGATTCTCGAACAAGCCCAGCCTGAACTTGATACGAAGAATATCCGCGACCATCGCATCGAGCTCCGCCATGCTGACGCGGCCTTCTTCGAGCAATTCGGGCAAATGATTTGCGTAAGTAGTGGTGGCCATTTCCATGTTCAGGCCGGCGCTGGCTGCCTCGAACGCGGCATCCTTGTCATTGGCGGTAAAGCCGTGCACGGTCAGTTGTTCGATCGAGCCCCAGTCGCTGACGACGAACCCGTCGAATTGCCACTCATCACGCAACACCTGCTTGAGCAGGAACCGGTTACCGCTTGCCGGCACCCCGTTCAGATCGCTGAACGAAGTCATCAATGTGGCCACACCGGCATCGACCACCGCTTTGAACGGCCGCAGGTAAACGTTTCTCAATTCATTTTCGGGAATGTTCGTCGTGTTGTAATCGCGGCCGCTCTCGCTGGCGCCGTAGCCGGCGAAGTGCTTGGCGCAGGCCGCAATGTTCCCGGGCTGGTTGAAGTCGTCCCCCTGGAATCCCCTCACCATGGCGGCGCCGAGCACGCCGGTCAGGTACGGGACTTCGCCGAAGCTTGCGGCGATACGGCCCCAGCGTGCGTCACGCGAAATGTCGATCATCGGCGCGAAGGTCCAGTTGACGCCCGTGGAGGCCGCTTCCAGCGCCGACATGCGCGCACCCTGCCGCACCAGTTCCGGATTGAACGTCGCGGCCTGGCCCAGTGGAATCGGAGTTATGGTCCTGAAGCCATGGATCACGTCCCGCCCCATCATCAGCGGAATACCCAGGCGGCTGTCCTCCACCGCGATCCGCTGGAGCTCGTTGACGACCTCGACGTCGACCTCGTTCAGAATCGACCCGATTCGGCCCGCCGCCACGGCGGCGCGCAATTCGTCCGGTATGTGGCCCACAGCCGCCTGGACCTGGGACATCTGGCCGATTTTTTCAGCGACCGTCATGCGGGAAATCAATTCAGCGACATGCCCGTCAAGGCCGAGGTTTCCTTTTTGTTCGTCGGCCGCCGATTGGTTCGTGCTCATCAGAATATAGAGTAATCCCGCCAGAAAGTGAGAAATTGCGTTGGTGATCCGCTTCATTGAATTGAACTGATTGACGCCCGCCTGACCAGGGTTGGCTCAAATCTGTTTTTTATCTCCAACCCTTCTCTACCGTAAGCATCTCTCAGAACACAGCGAGCGGCCATTCTGCCCATCTCTTCGATTGGACAATCGATGGAGGAAAGTTCCGGGTAGAGGTAGCGGGTAAAAGGCACGTTGTCGAAACCAATGACAGAAAAATCACCAGGTATGGTCAATCCCCTGTCCCGCGCGGCGCCCATCGCGCCCGCCGCCATTTCGTCGTTGCCACATATGAGTGCGGAAAAAGGGACACCACTGGCCAATAAGTGCTTCATGCCCCGCCTGCCGCTGGATTCCTCGTAAGTTCCCTCGAACATCAACTGCTCATTGAGGCCAAGACCAAACTCCCCCAGTGCGCGCTTGTGGCCCATGAGACGCTTGGTCGAATCCCTTTTCCAAAGCGGGCCGGATATATAGGCCAGCTCCCTGTGGCCAAGCTCGAGCAGCGATTTTGTCGCCATGTAGCCGCCAAGTTCGTTATCGAGACTGATGCATTGGTTCGCCTTTTTCGGGATCAAACGATTGAGGAAAACAACCGGTACAGAACTTTCACTGAACTCGACAAGAAAGTCATCCGGCACACCATACACATATAAAATCAACGCATCGCAACGGCGCTTCGAGAGAAATTCAATACTTTCTCTTTCTTTTGTTTCATCACTATGGCCGGCCGTGATTATGATGTGCCTCCCGGAGGCTCGTATTTCGTCCTCCAGAGCGCTCAACATCGCCCCAAAAAACGGGCCATGCAATTCCGGCACCAGCACGCCCACGCTGTTGGATCGGTTGGAGGCAAGAGACTGGGCGATCAGGTTGGGGCGGTACCCCAACTCTTTCATCGCGGCTTCCACTTTCTCGCGGGTCTTTGGGCTGACCTTTGAACTGTCGTTCATCACACGCGAGACGGTCGCAAGCGAGACACCGGCAAGTTCTGATACTTCGTAAATGGTCGCCATCAATTGAATCGCAGATAAAATGTAAGCGGTTACATTCTATCTTTGGTCAAAAGATTTTACAAAACAAATCTTTGATATTTGACAAGAACTTACATGGCTGGCGTTTTGCAATACTGCTCAACGTAAGCCTGGTGTTTGGGCAGTTTGGCAACCGTGTTGTCCACGCGTGACTTGATCCCCTGCATAAAGCGGGTCAATTCCTCGTCGCTCATCACCTTGGTCACCGGATGGTACTGCTCGGGCAGGATGCCCTGGCCGAGCATGACCTGGATCCAGGAGTTCTCCTTGAACAGATCTTCACGCACTCGGATCACGCGTGCCGTGTCACCGAACATCTGAATTCGGTGGGCCAGGGAGTCCGGCACCTCCATTGCTCGGCAATGCTTCCAAAAGGGCGTATCCTGACGGTTGGTGACCTTGTAGTGCAGGATGATGAAGTCGCGGATGTATTCGATCTCGACCCTGCTCTGATTATTGTATTCATCGATGTCCGTCTGCTTGATGCCCTCGTGCGGGAACAACTGCATCAGGCGAATCATCCCTTGCTGGATCAGGTGGATGCTGGTGGATTCCAGAGGCTCGACGAAACCGCTGGCCAGACCCAGCGCCACGACGTTCTTATTCCAGTTCTTCAGGCGCCGCCCGGTCCTGAACTTGAGCACGCGTGGTTTCCCCAAGTGCTCGCCGACGATGTTTTTGAGCAGGCAGGCGCGTGCCTCGTCATCGCTCATGTATTTATTGCAATAGACCAGGCCGTTGCCGGTCCGATGCTGCAGGGGAATGCGCCACTGCCAGCCCGCGCCGTGTGCGATGGAGCGGGTATAGGGTATCGCTTCTATAACGGACTCGGTTTGCAGGGCCACCGCGCTGTCGCAGGGTAGCCAGTGCGACCAGTCCTCATAACCGGTATGCAAGGTCTGCTCGATCAGCAGGCCGCGGAAGCCGGTGCAGTCTATGAACAGGTCGCCATCGACCACCTCGCCGGATTCCATTTGCAGACTTTCGACGAAGCCGGCTTCCGGATGCGTATTGACCCCCATAATCTTTCCTTCCACCCGGCGGACGCCAAGCTTCTCGCTGAACACCCGGAGGAAACCCGCGAACAGGGTCGCGTCAATATGAAAGGCATAATTGAGCCCCTGCTTGGGTAGGTGTCCGAACTTGCTTTCCATGGCTGCCGCCAGTTCCAGGCAGTAGTCCCCGTAAGCTGCCTTTGAGCCTCGCTCGCGATCCCTGAGCCAGAAATGCTGGAATCCGGCGGTCCAGTGGTCCGTGCCGGTGGTGCCGAAGGAATGAAAGTATTTTTCACCCACGGCCTTCCAGTTCTCGAACGAAATTCCGAGCTTGAAGGTGCCCTGGGTCGCGGCCATGAAGTCCTGCTCCTTGATCTTGAGCAAGCGGAGATAGGTCACCAGCGGAGGAATGGTCGCCTCGCCTACGCCAACCGTTCCGATCTCCTCTGATTCGACCAGGGTGATGTCGAGCACTTTGCCCATCGTCTTCGACAGCAAGGCCGCTGCCATCCAACCGGCGGTTCCGCCACCGGCAATGACTACTCTCTTGATTCTGTTTTCCACGGATTTCCTCTCATCGGATGTTTGGTCCGGACTATCGGTTGAGCTTCTTGAGTAACTGTGCCCTGAGCCGGCGGGCAGCGTTTTGGTCCATCGTCGCCAGCACGCCGCGACGTTTTTCGGGAATGTGCCTGATCGAATCGGGATCGAAATCGAAAACGTAGTAATCGAAAATCGCCCGCCACGCCTCGCGCTGCGCCCTCGGCAGATCCCTAAGTGACAGCAGGGCATACTCCAGCACGTTCACGGGAGTGTCCATGTAGTCCGGTACTGAACGCCACCAGTAATTGATCAGCACGTTCAGGATATCCGTACCCTCCACGTGATGCCACCACATGCTGGGCAGGTACACGGCGTCACCGGGTTCCATGACCGCCACCTGCGCGGCGCGTAACGCCTGCTCGAAACGTGGAAACCGGTCAAAATCCGGGTTTTCGAAATCGACCATGCTGATAATCTGGCCAGCCGGCGTGAAATCAATCGGCCCTGGATACAGGTTGGCAATTTCCGCGGGCGGAAACAGGGTGAACCGACGCCTTCCCGCGACGCAGCAGGCGATGTTGTCCGGCAGGTCGAAATGCGCGGCAATCCGCGAATGGTTGCCGAGCCAGATGAACGCCAGCGGGTCATGGCCATCAACCCGGATGTCGTTCTCCGAGCGGAACCCGGGCAACACGTTGTCGACGCTGGTCGAGCCCACGTAAACGCCAGCGGGATCCTCGGCATGCGATTGCCCCCGGATGTCGTCCAGGACCTTGTCCAGCCGAGCACGAACCGTCTGAAAATTGAATCCACTCAGATCCTCGTTGTAGAACAGCCGTCCCTTCTGTCCGGGCTCGCCGTAGACGGCATTGACCGGGGCATCGGCGTAAAACCGCCGCAGGTAGGCATCCACAGCGGCCGTCGACTCAACGGCTGCCTGCACGACCGGCCAGTGACGGACCAGGCCCCTCAGCACCAGGGGTTCATCGGACTCCAGTAGCCCGTCCGGGAGATGGCCCGGCTGGTCTGCCTTTATTTCGCGAATCTTCCGATTAATGTTCAGCATGTTCCGCTTCGGCCCGGCGCATCTGGTTCTTCTTTTCCAGCAAGAGCGGAAGGTTGGTCATCGAGGCGATGACCATGTAGATCGGCTCCAGGTAACCTTTACTGTTCAACAATTCCAGCTCTGCACCGTCCAGTTTCGTCAGCGCATCCTCGTTGATGGTGTAAAAACCGGCCAGCCGATGCTCCGAACCGTCGTAGAGCTGCGCGTCCAGAACGAATGACTCCAGCAGGTTCAGCTCCTCAAGCATGTTGAAAAACGGTTTGCAGCTTCGCATTCCGTCCAGGAGCATGTGGAGGATCGAATTGACCTGCTCCAGGTAGTCGCTGTTGCCGCCATGTTCCAGGAACAGCGGCTCTCCCGCCTCGCTGCTGACGCGCGGGCTGTCCATGTCGATGGTAACCATCGGCTCGCGCGTGACGCGGCCGCCCACCTCTTGTTCCTGGTAACCGATCAGGAACGGCTGGCGCACGATGTTCAGCGGAATGTAGGTGGCGTTCCAGCCGCTTTCGTCGAGGAAGAGATTCTCGCCTTCCTTTACACCGAACATGGCGACCGCCCGGAACTCCCCGTCGTCGGGATTCTTGATGAAAAACACCGGGTAATGGCGTTGCAGGGCCCGAAACTCTTGCGGGAAGGTAACGGCATACCAAACGTTGTCACCCAGTTCGGCGCAACGGTCGATGATAATTTTCAGGTCCTTGTGTTCGACGTTATTCAGTAGTTGGTAATTGGCCATGGGGTCTCTGCTCGTTGTCAGTTGAAGCGATGCTCGGATTTCAGGCGGATTTCATACCGTGCGTAGCAACATGTTCGATCAGCTCGCGATTGGATGGAAGGCCTTTCAGGTATTTGGCGACCAGTTTATCCGTGGTCTGAATGCAGCGCAGGCCGGCAGCCGGGTTGTCCAGCCGCCGCAGATGCTCCTGCGGGTCCGGCCGGAAGCCCATGCCGTACAGCACGTACTGGTAACTGGCCGCGGGAAACATTTCCTCGATTTCGTGAAAGTCGCGGCTGCTTGGCGGGCGGTAACGCCACAACTCCAGAAGTTCCAGCAGCCGGGGGGGCACGGCTTCCGGTCGCCGGTTATCGATCCAGAAATCGGAATCCTCGCGCCGGCTCAGAAGGTAGTGCAGCTTCAGGAAGTCGACGATGCGGCTCCAGCGGTAACGGAAGCGCTCGTTGAAACGCCGCGCCACGACATCCATCAATTCCCGTGTTGCGGGCAATTCATCGGCGATCATGCGCGCCGACATCTCGATCAACACGAGAGCCGAAGCCTCGAGCGGTTCGATGAAGCCGGCTGAGATGCCGACCGCCACACAGTTGCGATGCCAGAACGTCTCGCGATACCCCGGCCGGATATCGATTTTCTTCGGGGACCCTGCCGGCTCTACGCCGGGGGCGGTTCTCTGCACGTACTCGAGCAGGGTCCGCTCGGCCGACTCGTCACTGCTGTGCGCGCTCGAGTACACGTGGCCGACGCCCCTCCGCGTGGGTAGCCCGATATCCCAGATCCAGCCCGACCGCTGAGCGGCGGAGATGGTATGAGACGCAATGGGGCTGCGAGCTTCAGGGTAGGGAACCTGCAAGGCCAGCGCCGTATCGCAAAAGAGTGTGTCCCGGGTGCTGATGTAGGGGACGCCGTAGTGCTTCCCCAGCAGCAGCGACGAAAAGCCGGTGCAGTCGATGAACAGGTCGCCCTCGATCAAACCCTGCTCTCGCGTATGCAGGCCGGAGATATCGCCATTGTCGGCCGTTTCGACACCCTCGACGTGCGCCGGGATGAAGCGGACACCCAGCTTCTCCGTGCAGTGCTTTCGCATGAAGAGACCGAACTTGCCGGCGTCCAGGTGATACGCGTAATTGGCAACTGCCGCGAACTCGGGCGTCGCGGCCTGCTTGGGCGCCCGCCCGCGCTCGCACAGGCGCGGCTGGAAACTGGCGACATCGCCGTAACGGGGCTCCCCTTTGAGGTCCGTCCAGGCTGGCACCAGGTTGACTTCGCCATGCCCTTGAGGGGGCGAAAACGGGTGATAGTAGTAGTCATCGGCCTCACCAGTGACCCAACCGACGAACTTGGATGCCTGTTTGAACGAGGCATCGCATTGGGTGATGAGATCTGTTTCCGACACCCCCATCCGGCGCAGCGTATCGCGCATCGAAGGCCAGGTGCCCTCGCCCACACCGATTGTCCGCACCTCCGGCGATTCGACCAGCGTGATCCGGATATCGTCAGTCGAATTCACCCGGTGCTCTGCGGCCAGCACCCCAGCCGTCAGCCAGCCGGCGGAGCCGCCGCCCAGGATGACGATATGCCTGATCTGGTCCATCATGCTCAGTCTGTCGTGTCCAGCGGAAAAAAGTCCACGAAAATGTTCGCCGTCAATCTGCCGGTACGAGGATCGGAATCCACATCGATCGCGGGATTGACCAGCCCGGAATGCAGCAGGCAACCCGGGTAGACCACCAGGCGGTTGGGGCGATATTCGATGCGGTGATACAGCTCGTACTCCTCATTGCTGCCCTTGGCGTAAACGCCCTCGGTTACGCCGTGAACAGCGGCATATGCCTCGCAGGACCGGTTGTATTGATCCAGGCAGTCCTCGTTGATCCGCTCCAGCCCCGTTTCGCGGTGACGGAACAAACCAGTATCGCAAAAAGGCCCATCGTTCAGGTAGTGGAGAATGGCCAGAAAATTGGGACGAGTACTGTCGATATGCGGTCTGCATTGGCACGGCTTCAACTCGCTTTCCGGTGTCGCGATCAGCGAATACGCTGCGTTGACTGCCTTCATGCCGAGATTTGCAGGTATGGAGTAGACGTCGAAAAAAAGTCTGTAGAGCTGCTTCATGACCTCCCGGGTATAGGATTTCGGCACGCGGGCCCGAAGGCCCGGGTACTTCGAGGTCGCGTCGGGCCCATATTCCGCCGCTTCGCAGGCGTAGTCGATGAGGTCCTTAACATCGAGCCCGAAATCATTGATGATGATGACCGGCGTCCCGTCATGCCCCACGGATTGCACCTGCAAAGAAGCATTGGGGCTGACTGTGAAAGAGATTTCGTGCATGGCTAAAATCGAACAACGCCTAATGAAAAAGCCGCTGTTGCCAGCGGCTCTCTCATTCTACCCTTTCAGGCGCGGCTTAGTAAGTCCAGCGCACGCCCAGGCCGTAACGGCGACCCGTCTGCGTGACGAAGCGCGCCATGTTCGGATTTCGACCGATCGCGCGGGAGTACTCGTCCGTGAGGTTGAAAGCCTCGGCAAACAGGGTGACCCCGTTTTCGAAAGAATAGCTCACGATACCGTCAAGCTGCTGGTATTCTTCGGTGTAGGTCGGGTTGGGCTGGCCAATGCCGCCAAGGCCCGTGTTCGCCAGGAACTCGTCGCGCCAGTTCCAGGCCAGTCGGGCGATCCAGCCATTCTTGTCGTAGAAGCCGACGATGTTGGCGGAGTCGCTCAACCCCAGGATCGCGAACTGGTCTTCGGTGGAGTTATTGTCGTAGCCGATATCCGAATCGACCTTGGTGTAGTTCGCGCTGAAGCCGAAACCGCTGTCGCCGAACAGGTGCTGGAAAGCGAATTCCCAGCCGTCGATCTCAACATCCCGCTGGGCGATTGGCGTACTGAGATTGAAGGTAGCCGCCGGATCCTGACCCGGGACGCCCCGGATGGTGCCAGCTTCGACGTCCACGAACTCGCTGTCGCCGTACGTGTCGAAGATACATTCCCTGATAAGTACCAGATCGCCGCCGGTCACTGCGGCACATTCGTTAAACCATTGGCCGTTACCCGGGTGCGGTAGATTGAACGGCGTGGAGGCTCGAGTGGCGATGGCGACGTAGTTCTCGACGTCCTTGCGGAAATAGCCGACCGATGCATAACTGCCTTCACCATAGTACCACTCGAAGGAAAGGTCATAGTTCTTGGATTCCAACGGCACCAGGCTCGGATCACCGGTAGAGCCCGTTCCGGCCACTTGCCGGACCAGCGCATCAAGCGTCTGGCCGCCCTGGATATCATCCCAGGCCTGGCGGCCGATGGTCTGGCTGTAGCTGGCGCGCACGATCATGTCGTCCCTGACCGAGAGGCTCCAGTCGATGCTCGGCAGCCAGTTGTCGTAATCACCCTCTTGCGTGGTGAAATCCTGCTGGCCGGAATAGGTGATGAGATATTCGTTGGCCGCAACCCAGTCGATCCTCAGAGGAACCGGCGTCAGCGAACTGGAGGTAACGTCCGTCTTCTCGTAACGCAGACCCACCCGCAGATTGGAGTCCATGTTGCCGACATCGAAATTCATGAGCCATTGCAGGTAAGCCGCCGTGGTCTCTTCCTTCGCCCTCAGGTCCGTGGTGAAGTTGTCGGGAGCCCTCGACGGCCTCCCGCTGATCTGCTCGCGCAGGGCGGCCATGGTCGGGAAGTCGTAGAAGAACATTTCCGGGAAGAAGCCAGCATTGCCGGCGCCCGAAATGTTACTGAAATTGCACGGCAGGCATCCGACCGTAAAGAGATCGTCGGGGACATCCTCCGGCGTTCCTACTCCATTCCAGTCAGCGTACTGGTTTTCGCCGAATGCCGTGCGGTTGTTGGTCTCGGACAGCAGGACGCCGAAGTCCAGGCTCTGCCGGTCGTTGATATCGAAGTAGCCGCTCAGATCCAGCTGCTCGATCTCCATCTGCGACAGGGTGTTGCGGAACGCCGCGCCGCTGAACTGGTGGTCGGCCGGATTGAGACCGGAGATCGTGGGGGTGCTCAGCGTCGGCAGGTCGCTCCTGAAGTTGGCCCCGACCTCGATGTCGTAGAAGGCGGGTATGCCCATCGCCGAGTTGACGCCGAACGGCGAAGCGGCGCCCGACTTGGACTCCGAACTGTGGTAGTCCAGGGCGAAACCCAGGCCGTCATTTACGATCCAGTCCGCGTTGAATCCGATCGAGTCGAGTTCGGTTTTCCAGCCCGCGTTCGAGGTGCCGGTACTCCAGTCGCGGCCGCCGGCGAACTCGCTGTACTCCAGCGGTGAAACCGGTGAATCGGTAAATACACCGCTGCCGGAGGCATTCTGGATGAACCAGAACGAAAGATCGTTGCCTCGCTGCTGCAGCTCCGTCTCCGCGTAGGTGTAGTCCAGTGTCAGGGTCAGGGATTCGACCGGGCGCCACTGCAGAACGAGCTGGCCGTTCAGCCGTTCACGGTCAACGTCGTTGACGGAATAGCCGACACTCTGGGGAAGCCAGAAGGGTTCGCCTTCCGCCGGAGGATTCTCGCTGTCGGGGGGCAGGCCTTGCCAGCCCGGATCCAGGAAGTTGCTCGGAACCCAGTCATTGAACACGCCGGCCTGGTTATAGCCGAATTCGCGCTCCTGGTAGATCGCCGAAACCGTCACGCCAAAAGTGCCATCGGCGAACACATCGCTGTATATACCGGAAAACTCGGGGGTCCAGGCGCTGTCCTGATCGGACTCATCGTGCACCGCCTTCGCGCCGAAGCTCATGGACCGCTCGCCGATGTCCAGGGGCCGTGCGGTGACGACGTTGATCGTTGCACCGAGGCCACCCGTCGGGATGTTCGCCATGCTGGTCTTGTAGACTTCTACGGCCCTGACCGACTCGGAGGCGAGATTGGAGAAATCGAAGGACCGCCCAGTTGTGGTTGAGGTCGGAAACAGGCTCGAAGCCGGCATGGAGCGGCCGTTGAGCAGCACCAGGTTGAAGTCCGCGCCGATGCCGCGCACGGTGACCCGCTGGCCTTCGCCCTCCGCGCCGACCTGCGCGCCCGCGCCGGACCGGTCAATGGACACACCGGTGATGCGCTGCAGCGATTCCGCCAGGTTGGTGTCCGGGAATTTACCGATGTCCTCCGCCACGATGGCATCGACAACGCCGTCAGAGTCGCGCTTGATGCCGGCGGATTCCATCAGGCTCCTACGGACACCTGTAATGACCACTTCTTCCATCAAGCCCGCTTCTTCTTCGGCGTCCTGTGCTAATACGGGTGTAATTCCTACGGCGCCCAGCGCCAATGCGATGCTGCTGGACAAAGGAGTCAATGTAAATGTGCGTGTATTCAAAGTGTGTGCCCTCTGAAGTCTCTGTAATCAACCAATTTTTAATTGGAACGGCCCAAATTCAGCCTGCATCATAATACGAAAAAAGGTAAAATGGAAGCGCTTACAATTTCACGCTGCAAAATCAGAGATTCGCCATGTGGAAATCAGCAGTTATCGTCCTGTTTTGCTTAACTGCTCCGTTGCAGGCCTGTGAAAGCCAGAAAGTCAGGATCGGGGTTCAGGAGTACCAAGACAAGGTGTATGCATCCTGGCTCGGTCAGATTGTCGGCAACATTTACGGCCTGAGTTATGAGTTCCAGTTCATCGACGAACCCGGGCCTGATGCCTTCCCATACGGATTTGGCGTTTCCCTCGAAAGAGTCAGGGAGGTTGACGGGGCATTTTCCGATGATGATACGGATATCGAGTACATGTACCTGCTGCAGATGGAGAAGCATGGTATCGAGCCGACTTACGAACTGTTGGCGAATGCCTGGAAGTACCACGTCCGCGACAGGGTCTGGGTAGCCAACCGGTCCGCGTTGACCCTGATGCGCGCCGGCTACAGTCCGCCGCTTACGGGCAACAAAAACTTCAACCCGAACTGGTTTCAGATCGATCCCCAGCTGGTCAATGAAATCTGGGCAGTGACGGCCCCCGGCATGCTTGACTATGCCACCCGAAAGTCGGCCTGGGCGGCCAAGATCACCAATGACGATTTCGGCATCGAGCCGACCATCCACTACGCTGCGATGTATGCGGCCGCCTTTTTCGAGAAGGACATCGAGCGCCTGATCGATATCGGCTCGGCTGCCCTCCCCGCGGGCAGCCGCTTCGCCGCAGCGGTCGAACACATGAAGCGCCTTTATAAGAGGTACCCGCATGACTGGCAGAAAGCGCGCAGGGAAATGGCGGAACATTATTATGGTGAGTTCGATTACAACAAGGGCGCATGGGCCGCTGTGGATGCCATTTTGAATGGCGCCGCGGCAATCCTGGCTCTTTTGTATGGTGAAGGGGATTTTCAGCGCACGCTGGATATCGCAAGCGGACTCGGTTTCGACGCCGATAACCAGGCCGCAACCATGAGCGGATTGCTGGGTATTGTTTATGGGCCAACAGGGATTCCGGAAAACCTGCTCTATCCCCTGGGAAGAGACCGGTGGGAGCGCCCCTTCAACGACCGGTACATCAATGTAAGCCGACATGATCTTCCGGATACATCCATTCGGGACATGGCCAGGCGCACCGCCGAGCTGGGCGGAAAAATCATCCTCGCCAATGGCGGGCGAATCGTCAGCGAGGATGGGGTCGACTACTACGAAATCGACAAATCGGCGAGTTTCAAGGCGCCTTTCGAACTGGTAACGGCCCCAGTCCTGCTGGCGGAGCAAGGCAGGGAGTTTTCGTTCCGGTACTACTTTGGAATGGATGCACAAACGGCAAGCTATGAAGTAGTGAATGGATCGCTGCCTGCCGGGCTGATCCTGAATAAGAACACAATCCAGGGGATGCCTTCCGAAACCGGCCGCTTCGATGTAAGACTCCAGGTTGGCTCGGGCAGCGAATCCCGGCAACAGGATTTCACCATTCGGGTGCATGGCGAAAACCTCGCTCAGAGCGCTTCGAAAATCCTCAGCAATGAATCACCCACTGATGACGACATCGAAATCATCCGCGATGGTGAGCGGCGAAGAGCAACGTACTACAACCGTGCCCCGGATCCTGAACCGCGGATCAACTGGTACGGTTATGCCTGGGAAGAAGCGCAATCCGTTTCGACCATCGTATTCAATCCGGGACTGCCCGAAGAATGGGGAGGATGGTTTACCTCGCTGGAGGTCGAATACCAGGACTCCACGGGACAATGGCTGAAGGCAACTCTGCTTTCGGTCGAACCGGGCATGGATTTTGACAATACCCAATGGCTGAAAGGCGCCTTTATCGATCAATCACTGGACATTGAACCCGTTACAACCAGGGCAATCCGGATCATTGGCCATGCCGGCGGGATTGAACAGGATGAACGCAATGGTGGGGAAAGACGATTCTACACGGCGATAAGCGAGTTGGCCGTCTACGCCGATTGAAAACCGATTTGCCTGCAGGGCAAGAAGCCTTGAGAGAATGACGGCAGGCCGTAGGTCGCCTGCGGCTTTATTGACCAGCACGGTGACCATGCTGTCCCGGGGATCCTTTTGTCTATACTGTGGTTCAGTCTGAAGGAATCAGTCATGCTAATTGTAGAAGACCTGGTCAAACAATTCGGCGACTTCACTGCAGTAGAATGCATCAGTTTCGAGGCCAAAAAAGGCAGCGTGTTCGGCCTGCTCGGCCCTAACGGGGCCGGCAAGTCGACAACGATCAACTGCATATCGGGCTTGCTTCGTCCCACGTCGGGCCAGGTCTCCGTTGCCGGATTCGACGTCCAAAAGCAGGCCAGGTCCGCCAAAAGCTCGCTGGGTGTCGTGCCCCAGGAACTGGCGCTTTACGAGGACCTGCCGGCCATCGATAACCTGAGATTCTGGGGTAAGGCCTACGGTCTTGGCGGCGGGAAGCTGGAGTCCCGAGTCAGCGCAGTACTCGATACCATCGGCCTGGCCGACCGGGCCAAAGAGCTGCCCAAGAAATTCTCCGGCGGCATGAAGCGCCGTCTGAATTTCGGCTGCGGCATCGTGCACAGTCCACCGGTGATGCTCCTGGATGAACCGACCGTGGGCGTCGATCCACAGTCGCGGGAACGCCTTTTCGAGATGGTCCGGGCCGAGCGGGACAAAGGCACCTGCATCCTGTACACCACGCATTACATGGAAGAGGCCGAACGTCTTTGCGACTCTTTGGCCATTATTGACCACGGCAAGCTGATCGCCCAGGGCAGTGTTGCTGAACTCAGCGCGCAGCTTGGCGCCCGTGACGTCCTGCAACTCAGTGGCGCCTTCCCCTCCGATGAAACGAAACGGGCCATTGGCTCCCTGGTTGACAGCAGCGGCCTCGATCTGGAACTCATCGCGCAGGAAGAAGACAGCATTACCCTGACCCTGTCTTCGGCATCGCAACACCTGCCCGCCATATTCCAGGCCTTGTCCGGCGCCGGCGGGAAGATTTCCGAGACGAGTCTGCGCAGCCCCAATCTCGAAACCCTGTTCCTGCTGCTGACCGGCAAGGAACTGCGCGAGTAAGCGTATGAATTTTCTCTTGTCGGCTTTGATCAAGGACCTGGCCCGGTGGCGGGAAGATGCCGCTGCGATCCTGTTGTGGATGGCCATTCCGCTGATGATCGGCGGACTTATCACATCCCTGATGGACGGGGGCGACGGCGCGAAGCCAAGCGGCGTGCTGCTGATCGCGGACCTGGATGACTCGCTGTTGAGCGGGCTGGTGGCGGGCGCTTACAGCCAGGGAGAACTGGGCGAGTTGATATCGGTCGAGAGCGTGACGGTCACCGAGGGTACCGAAAAAATCAACGCGGGTGATGCGAGTGGCTTGCTGATCATCCCCGAGGGATTTGGCGATGCGTTCCTGGAATCAAAGCCGGTCACGCTGACGCTCAAGACCAATCCGTCGCAGATCATACTTCCGGGCATTATCACCGATGTGACCGAAATCCTGCTCGACGCCGGCTTTTATGCCGAGCAGCTTTTCCGTGATGAGATCGAAGTGATAAAGGCCGCGGTGGACGACGACAATATCGACAACGCAGTGGTCGCATCGATCGCGGTCGCGATGCAGCAGAAGATCGAAGCGGCAGCGCCGTACCTGTTCCCCCCGGCGATCGACATCGAAGTCGTTGAACCGCCAGCCGATGAGCCCGGTGTACCTCTTGCGCTGTTGTATCTTCCAGGCATCATACTGATGGCGATCATGTTCGCTGCGAACGGCCTGGCCAGCGACTACTGGACAGAACGTGAACAGGGCACCCTGCGGCGCCTGGTGTCCTCGCCCGGAAGACTGGCCGGATTTCTCGGCGGGAAGTCATTGGCCGCGGGCGTTGTTATCGCTTTGATCGGCGGGCTGACACTGATTATCGGATTTCTTTACCACGGTGTCGCCTGGGCCAAGCTGCCTTCTTCCCTGGCCTGGGTGACCGCATCCGGCGTGGCGCTGTTCGACTGGTTCGGCGCGATCCAGATGATAGCCCCCACGCAACACTCGGCTAACCTCGTTACCTCGATGCTGCTTTTTCCATTGCTCATGGTAGGCGGCAGCTTCTTTCCGCTGGCGGCGCTGCCGGGCTGGATTGCTGCGTTTGGCCGCAAGACACCGAACGGTTTCATTACGGACCGTTGACTCACGAAGTTACCGCCAGCCTGGCCTGGTCCATCGATTTCCAGAGTTGGTTGATCATCATTGCGATGGCGATCGGCGGCCTGGCAATCTGCGCCTGGCGCCTGCAATCCGGATTCGCGAGGGCCTGGTGACGATGAACAAGGCCCTGATCATCGCGCTGCACGACATTCGCCACCAGATGCGTCAGGGTGCGACGTTGTTGTGGGTATTCGTGATGCCACCGATCTTCTTCTACTTCATCGGCACTGTCACCGGCGGATTCTCCACCGGCATGGGCGGTGGCGCGGCCACCCCCCTGGTGGTCGAGGCGGCCTCGCCCGGTTTCATGCAGCAGCAGATCGACAAACGCTTGCGCGAGAACGGCTTCGAACCGGAGTGGCTCGAAGCAGCCGCGGAAAGCAATAGCAAGGATGAGAGCGAACCCAGCCGAACGCTCACGTTTTCCAACGATCTCAGCGACCAGATTCTGGCCGGTGAGCAGGCGAGTGCCCGTTACGATACCGAAGCGTCCTCGATCTCCCGGAACTACGAGAGCATTCGCATCAACCGCAGCCTTTACACGGTGTTGGCGGACATCACGGTTGCCGATGCGCAAACAGACGCTGTCCTCTCGGCCGGCGCCCTGGCCGCACTCGATGCCGAGCCACGGATCTGGCAACTCGATGTGGGGCCGGCAGGACAACGACAGGAAATTCCCAGCGGTTTCGAGCAAGCGGTTCCGGGCATCCTGGTGATGTTTACCCTGCTCGTGCTGCTGACCAGCGGCGCCTCCATGCTCACCATCGAGCGCAAGCAGGGCTTGCTGCGCCGGCTGGCATCGGCGCCGATCTCGCGGGCCGAGATCGTATCCGGCAAGTGGTTCGGCCGCATGGCCCTGGCCGCCCTGCAGGTCGGTGTTGCGATCGCGATCGGCACTGTGGTGTTCAGCATGCAATGGGGGCCGGACCTGGCCATGGTGCTTGTTGTCCTGGCCGCCTGGGCGGCGTTCTGCGCGTCCGCCGGCCTGCTGCTCGGCAGCCTCGCAAGCACGGAAGGGCAGGCGGTGGGCCTCGGCGTGTTGCTGGCCAATCTACTGGCGGCGCTGGGCGGCTGCTGGTGGCCAATCGAGATAACCCCGCAGTGGATGCAGTTCGCACAGAAACTGCTTCCCACCGGGTGGACGATGGATGCGCTCCACAAGCTCATCAGTTTCGAATCAGGCGCCGCGTCTGCGCTGCCGCACGTCGCGGCGCTGCTCATCGGCGCACTCGTGCTACGCTTTTTGGCAATCAACCGTTTCCGTTACGAGTAATCGCTTGGTATTCCGCATATTGACTGCCCTTGTTATCTTCCTGGCACTGGCTAACACCCGTGCCGATGAAACCGTGACACTCACCGTCACAGCGACGGGCCTGACCCCCCAGCAGGGTCAAATTTTCCTTTCATTGTTCGACGGGAAGAAAAATTACCTCAAGAAACCACTGAAAAGGCTGAGCGAAAGCGTCAAAGACAGCGACAGCCTCGACCTTGAGTTCGAAGGTCTGGAACCCGGATATTACGCCGTCAGCGCTTTTTACGATGAGGACAACGACGGCGAACTGGATACGGGCATGTTCCGCATCCCGAAAGAACCCGTCGGATTCTCAAATAATGCCCGCGGTAAATTCGGGCCGGCGAAATGGAAGCACACCAATTTCCAGGTGGACCAGGACACGCACATTACCATCCAGCTCGCTGACGTGATCAAGTAATCAGCTTTTACTAGGGGAGCAGGTCCGGCTCCCAACGTTCAGCCCAGTCCGGCCGATCACCCTTCATCAGTAAAACGAAAGCCAGAAGCGATCGGCGGGCATCCCCAAGTGGATAGTAGAACGCATCCCAATTCTCACTGTCCTCGCCGTCGTGATTGGGCAGCACCGCGTCGAAATTATGGGCCATTTTGAGTTCGCGGTAAGCACTGCCGGCACGCGTTTCGATGTTCTCCAGGTCTTTCAGGGACA
>CAMYKC010000033.1:0-8818 GCA_947258865.1 uncultured Lysobacterales bacterium | reverse complement strand
GTTCTCCAGGTCTTTCAGGGACAAAATCGACTTCTGCTTGCGGGTCCGGCGCAGCAATTTGCGTCTCATCACATCGGTGACCAGGTCAGCGAGGGAAGCGCTTCCTCCGGAATCGCGCAGGAACAGGATTTCCTCGCGTGACAGGGGCGCCATGAATACACCCAGCTTGGGCACATCGGCGAGGCGCGGTTCGGTTTGCAAGGTCCGGCCGACAAATGGATTTCCTTCAAAAAAGACGTCTCCGGCCTGCAGCAGACGCTTCAATTCGGCCACGTCCAGGGCCTGCATGTCGCCGCGCACATCCATGACCACGTAGTTGTCATCAGCGCCAAGCGCCTCGATGCTGGCGCGGTCACGAAAATGATAGTCCACGCCGTCGACCTCGCCCGGCCTGGGGTCGCGGTCGTTGTACAATACGACCGGCTGCAACGGTGCGCGCAGTTCGGGGTAGAAACGGCCGAGCGCCTTGTCCAGCGGGCTCTTCCCCGCGCAGGACGGGCCGGCAAGGATGATCAGTTTTCCATCAGGCATGATTTGCAACTCCTCCACTGGAAATTTTACACATTCCCGGTGGTTCAGAACATGGACTTCACGCGCTCCATGTGCTCCTGAAACCGGATGCTGTTATTCCAGGGCATGGTGATGTTCTGTTGCCGGCATGCCAGGATGTCCTCGTTGACCGCGACGGTTTCATAATTGAAACCCAGGCTGTCTCTGCCGTCTACGAAGTGGTCAACAAGAGTATCGAGATGATAAAGCCGGCATTCGTGAGCGTGCCAGAAATCCGGAATCGCGATATAGCCTTCTTCACCGATGAGGTAGGCCCAGTTCTGCAGTTTGCTGCGGAAGGAGGTCGCCAGCTCATGTCGTCCGGGTCGCGACCGACAAACAGGAAAGCGAGCGCCACCGGATAAATGCCCATCTCCAGCAGACAGCCGCCAGCCAGTTCGGCATCATACTCTCGCCGGTCCGGATCGAAGGGTAACAATGGATAGCCGAAGTCCGCCTTGACCTGGCGCAGCCGGCCGATATGCCCTTGCTCCACCCATTCCCGCGCTTTTTGAATGGCGGGCAGGAAATATGTCCACATGGCTTCCATCACGAAAACTGATGACTGTTCCGCCATGTGGAACAGGTTCCTGGCCTCGCGCACGCTAACGGTAAACGGCTTTTCGCAGAGCACATGTTTTCGCGCCTGGATGGCGTCCATCGTGTTCCGGTAATGCAGGGTATGTGGTGTGGCGATATAAACCGCATCCACTTCCGGGTCTTCCAGCAACCGGTCGTACCCGGCGTACGCTCGCGGTATGCTGTATTGCGCGGCAAAAGCGTCAGCGGACTCTTGCGAGCGGCTGGCGACGGCCACGACTGTTCCGTTCGGTACGTAGTCGAAATCCTGCACGAACTGGTGCGTGATACGTCCCGTGCTCACGATGCCCCATCTGACTGTGTTCATTTTTTCACGCATTTGCTTCAGCCGACATTGTCACTTCTTCGCCAGTATCAGTTCCAGCTCTTTCAGGGATTTACCCTTTGTCTCAGGCAATAGCCAGCCTAACAGGACGAAAGCGACCAGGCCCAGTTGCCAGTCATTCAGTCCGAATTCCGGAACGATGAAGCCAACGACGCCGGAGATCACAGAGGCGTCGAATCCGAAGAGAACCCCCCCCCAGTGAAACGACGGAGGCGAAATAGAGCGCCGTGTTGTGACGACCGCTCATGGAAGGGCTCGCCAGCGTTCTATCGCCTCTGAGAATCGCTCGGCGATCACGGGACTGACCTGCAGCCGGCTGTCGCCCCAGTAGCCGCTCTCATAAGGCGCGTCCCACATATCCTGGGCGTCCCAATTGCAGTTGATATAGGCCAGGGCGTAGATCACATCGCTGTTTTCTTCCATCAATTCGAACAGTGGTGCAAACCAGGCTTCCCAGATCTCGCGGGGGCCGACCTGCCTGCGGTCGGCTGCCTGGAGCCCGTCCCAGATTCCACCGATGTTGGCCCTGAAACCCCGCGCAAGGTCATAGCCTTGTGGTGCGGCCTCCGCAATCATCACCGGCTTGCCATGATGGCGGGCGAAATCAAGCACTTCGGCAATCAATTGACGAGGTTTACGCGGAATGTGCTTCGTCTTCACCCGCGGGCCTTCATCCGGGTGCATGAAGTACGATAAGGCAACCCAGTCGACGTACGTGTCACCCGGATACCACTTGGAGATTTCCCCATCTCTGTAGCCGTCCAGATCATTCAGGGGAGATGCCGCCGACTGCCAGACATATTCGATATTCTTCGTTCCGGCAGACCGCAGGCCGTCAACGATCCGACGGTAAGCGGCGATATATTTCTCTTGATTTTCATAACCGGCATTCCAGCCGCCATCGAACTCGTAGCCGACACGAAGGTAAACGGGTCCCTCGATCATCGATACGAACGTGGCCAGCTGGAGGATATTGGAATCGTGTTCTCCGGCGATGATCTGGGCCAGCCCATCGGGGTGATTATTTTCCGGAAGCGACAATCCGATCACGAAACCGCCAGGGAATTCGGTGGCGGACTTCCAGGCATTGGCGGGGCCGGCTCCCCAATCGAATTCCGTGTCGAGCGGCTCACCATCGAGGTCAATCCCGAGGCCACCGAATCCACCTGCCTGTGAGGCGAGCGTGTAGAAATTGAGGTAAGCGGTGTTTCCGTCCGCTCGTGGGCAACAATTACTGGCGTAGTAATCCCGAACCGATCCAAGGTCCTGCCCGATGATGAACAGGCGTTGCCGGGTATCATCGGCTGAACAGCCCGATGCAATCCAGGCTAAGACAATCAGGGAAAATACAGAGAAAACCCGGCGGCTCATGAAAACATATAGTCGTTTATCAGGTTTTCGACATTTTCCTGTTTTCCACTTTCCAGTGGCGTTTCAGGATTGGCGGCGGCGATATCCCGCAAGTCGGTGAGATTCAGCTCGCCTGCTTCGAAACGCTTTCCGTCACCCTCTTCGAAACTGGAGTAGCGGGCTGTTTTGAAGGCGTCGATTCTGCCGTCGCTGACGATTCGCTCGGCGATGACCAGAGCGCGGGCATAGGCGTCCATACCGCCGATATGGGCGATAAAAAGATCCTCCAGATCGGTCGATTCACGCCTCACCTTCGCATCGAAATTCAAACCGCCGCTGCCCAGCCCTCCGGCTGCGAGCACCACCATCATGTTGTGCACGCAGTCGTACATGTTCGATGGAAACTGGTCGGTATCCCAGCCGTTTTGCGGGTTGCCGCGGTTGGCGTCAATCGATCCCAGCATTCCGGCGTCCACGCACATCTGCAGATCATGCTCGGAACTGTGGCCGGCCAGGGTGGCGTGGTTGGCCTCGATATTGAGTTTGAAATCCTGATCGAGGCCATGCTGGCGCAGAAAACCGATCACGGTCTGCGCATCGACATCGTATTGATGGTACATCGGCTCCATCGGTTTCGGTTCGATCAGGAAATTCCCCTCGAATCCTATGGATCGTCCATAATCGCGGGCCATGGTCAGAAAGCGGGCGAAATGCTCCAGTTCCTTTTTTGTATCCGTGTTGAAGAGGCAGGAATAGCCCTCGCGGCCACCCCAGAAAACATAGTTCTGACCGCCCAGTTCCAGCGTTGCGTCCAGCGCCGCTTTTACCTGCGCGCCTGCATGGGCAACAACCGCAAAGTTGGGATTGGTTGCCCCGCCATTCATGAAACGTGGATGGGAGAACAAGTTTGCGGTCCCCCACAGCAACCGGACTCCCGTGGCCTCCTGACGCTCTTTTGCCAGGGCGACCAGAGTCTTCAGATTGAATTCGGATTCCTCTACGCTATCCCCTTCGGGCGCCATGTCGCGGTCGTGGAAGCAGTAGAAAGGCACATTGAGCTTACTGAAAAATTCGAAGGCGGCATCTACTTTATTGCGCGCATTTTCCATGCCGTCGTTGCTGACTGACCAGGGGCGATGGCGTGTTCCGGGTCCGAATGGATCAGCGCCGTCCGCGCAAAAGGTGTGCCAGTAGGCAACGGAGAAGCGCAAGTGCTCTTCCATGGTTTTACCCGCCACGATGCGGTCCGGATCGTATGCCTTGAAGCTCAAGGGATTGTCCGAATCAGGACCTTCATACTGAACCCGGCCGATGCCGGGGAAGTATTCCCTATTTCCGATAAATTGTGCTCTGCTCATCTTCAGTTACCTTGTATACAGGGGCGTTATTGCGCGTACAGATTCCAGGTATTGCTCGTACGCTTCATTGTAGAAATTCACTGCGGACGAGTTCGGTTCGCAGCAAAGAGGTTCGTCTTCGCTCAGGTGATCATCGACCAGCTGCTGAAGGTCGCTTTTTTCGCTTTCATCGAGCACGGACAAAGCCTGCAAGGCCGCGCCGAAAGAAGCGCCCTCGTCCTGTTCGAGCACCGTGACGGGTGCATTGCAGATGTCCGCCACGACCTGCCTCCAGGTCGCGCTGCCCATGCCTCCGCCGGTCAACAGGATCTCGGAGGCGTCGATGCCCAATGCGCGCATCCTTTCCATTCCATAACGCAAGGCGAAGGTCGCCCCTTCCAATGCGGATCGAAGCAGGTTTTCCGGGCTTGTGTTCCGGCTGTCCAAGCCTAAAATGCAGCCCTTGGCGCGTGGCAGGTTGGGCGTCCGTTCACCGTTGAAAAACGGTAGGGTAATGACGCCTTGCGCCCCCTGGGGGGACCGGGATACCTGGGATTCGAAGTCCGCGATATCGGCATTCAGCACAGCCCGCATCAACTCGGTCGTGACGGTGCAGTTCATCGTGCACAACAAGGGTAACCAACCACCCGTGGAGGAACAAAAAGCAGCGATTTCGCCTTCCGGATCGATCACCGGGTGATCCGAATAGGCATACACGGTTCCGGACGTACCCAGGCTCATCGTGACTTTGCCAGCACTCACGTTGCCGGTGCCGATCGCAGCCATCATGTTGTCGCCTCCACCTGTTGATACCGGAATACCCGCAGGAAGTCCGGTCTGACTGGCCGCTTTTGGTCGAATCTTGCCGATGATTCCGGGTTCGTGGCTGAGTGGCGGCAGGCATTCCATCAGGTCTCGCTCCGGGTCGATCGCGGCCAGCATTCGGCGTGACCAACTCCGATTGCGTATGTCGAGCAAACCGGTGCCTGACGCGTCGCCAGCCTCCATACAGCGTTCGCCCGTCAGGTAGTAATTGAGGTAGTCGTGCGGCAGCAGGATGCAGTCGAGCTGATCATAGAGATTACCGCCCTCCTTGCCGAACCATCTTATTTTCGAAGCCGTGTAACCCGGCAGAATCAGGTTGCCCACCTCGTCGAGGCATCGCTGGGCCCCGCCGAAGTTTTCCATGATTTCATCACACTCAGCCGAGGTAGACGTGTCGCACCACAGCTTCACAGGCGCCAGCACCTCACCGGTTTTTCCCAAGGGGACGAAGCCGTGTTGCTGCCCGGAGACCCCGACTGCAACAGCCGAGCTTCGTACCAACGGGTCAACTCTGGATAGCGTCTCGCGCAGCGCATTCAACCACCACTGCGCCTGCTGCTCGGCAGTTCCATCTTCGCTCTGGTAGAGGTCGAGCGTGGCGCTTTCGCTGGCAACGATCTCCCGTGCCGAAAAATCGTAAAAAACAACCTTTAGAGACTGGGTGCCCAGATCGATACCGACGACGGTTTTCATTTGATTTTCCAGAACACAACATTTTTTTGTAAACGTTTACATTATACACAGACATCAGGCATACTCAAATATAGCCGTTACTGGCGGCGGGGCTTGATGCGTATTCCTAATTTTTTCGATACTTTGATATGTAAACGTTTACAACTTATGATATCCACACATGAGCAAGTTTAGGTGAGCCGTAAACCTTGACCCAGGTTTCCATCAAGGATGTCGCAAAGATCGCGGGCGTGTCCATCGCGACGGTCTCGCGCTGTCTTAATGACCCCGAGCGTGTAAAAGAAAATACGCGGATCAAGGTGCAGGATGCAATCCTGAAGACCGGTTATTCACCGAACACGCTCGCGCAGAGCTTCAGGCGCGGAAAAACCCACGTCATCATGGTGGTGTTGCCGTCGGTTGGAGACCCGTTTTTTACCGACGTGATGCGCGGCATACGGTCGGTTGCAGCCGGACGGGGTTATTCTCTGCTGATCAACGAAACCCAGTTCACTACCATGACCGAGGACGAAGTGGGCGCCATGGTGGTATCGCGGCAGGCGGACGGTATCGTTTTACTGGCCAGCATGTCGCCATTCGGGACCCGGGTGTTATCTGCCAAAAGCGGGCGGACACTGCCCATCGTGGTTGGTTGCGAAGCCATCTCGTCCGACCTGACCGCATATCCCAGTGTTCACATCGACAACGTAGCGGCCGCCAGTGAAGCTACCAATTACCTGATCTCCCTGGGGCACCGCCGGATTGCGTTCATCTATGGGCTGGAACAGTCGCTGCTGACCAAAGATCGCGAAGACGGCTACCGGGCAGCGATGCAAATAGCCGGACTCGAGATAGAAAACGGATGGGTTGCGGAGGGAAAGCTCTCGATCAAGGGCTCAATCGAGGCGACCCGCAGCCTGCTGAATCACCACAAGCGGCCGACGGCCATTTTCTGCGCCAACGACGAGATGGCCATGGGCTGCATGCACGAAATCAAGTCGGCAGGTCTTCGGATTCCTGAAGAGATGTCCATCATCGGTTTCGACGATATCCGCTACGCAGAAATCATGGATCCACCGCTCACGACGATCTATCAGCCGGCAGAAGACATCGGCGAGCGCGTTATGTACCGGCTGCTGTACGAAATCGAAGAAGGGAGGAGCGTTGGCGCCGAACCCGAGATTGTCCCTCACAGGCTGATCATGCGGCGATCGGTTGCCCGTCTGGCTATCTGAAGTTCACCCACGAGCCGCAGGCGACCCGCCGACCCCGGTTGGGTGAGTCGAGCGAAGCACAGGCAAAGAGGGGGGTGCGGTTTTGCCGCAGGCAAAGAAGCGCTGACCGGTTGCCGTCGTGCGTGAGCGGTACCAGAGGGGTCGAGCGCCAATTGCACGCCGTCGAGCGCAGCCGCCTTCCGCAGCGTAGGCAGTGAGGGCAGAGCGACTTTCGGCGTAGCCGAAAAAAGTGCTGACCGAATGCCGTCCACGCGTAGGCGGGAGCAGGGAAGCGAGACTCCTTCGTATTTCAATCAAGCGCGCGATAGGAAAAGTAACTGAAGTCGGCTGCGTGGCGGGTCCCGGCAAGATCCTGGCAGCACATGCCCACAAAAGCGCCGGTGAACTGCGCGCCCTCACCCTTGCCGGCTTCATCCGACAACAGGCTGGCATCGAGTTCATGGGGTAACTCGCTCCACGCGGCTCCGTCGAGCGACCAGGAGAACAGGAGGTGCTGCCCGTCGACGGTGACACGTAGGTACACCTCTTGATTTTCCGGCAGTGCTACGCGATTTTCGTAGCCGGAAAAGGTGGCATCAAGCAACTGTTCGCCTTCGCAGGACATGACGGCCAGGTGCTTGCCGACTTCGATGTCGGAAGAGATGTAAAGGTAATGGAATTTACTGGAATTGTAATAACAAACCAACCCGGCCATTTGTTGAAAATGTTCGGGTTCGAACTGAATCGCGCTTTCGGCTTCGTAGCTGAAATGTTCCTGGCGCCGGGCGACCAGCGCCTGGTAACAGAGACTGCCGATTGATTCCCTGCCGTAAAGACGAAGAAAGCCCGGCCGGGCGTCGAGGCTGAATATTTCACGGGGCGAAGGCGTCCGCAGCCACTGGAAATCATCGGGAAGCCCATCCGTGTCAAACTCGTATTCAATGGTTTCACAGGATTGCCGGTTTCCCATGGATGAAGGAACACTGCCTGGCGGGTCGATGTCGACCTCAACCAGGGGCAACCGTCCGCCCGAGGCGAGACGAAACCAGCCCTCTTCATCCCTGACAATCTCCTGGATCGCGGTCTCCCTGCCCATCGGACTGCGCCTCGTGCCGGGTAATGGCCGGCTGCAGAGGTGCACGAGGAAGAACCGTCCGTCCGCAGTTTCCAACAAATCGCCGTGACCTGCCCGCTGCAATGGGTGATCGGGTGAATCGAAGGCCGTGACGACGGGGCCCGATGGGTCGAGCTCGTAAGGGCCCTCGATGTTTTTTGAACGCGCCATGGTCACGACATGCTCGTACCCGGTCCCGCCTTCGGCCGTCATCAGGTAATAGTAGTCGTCATGGTGATAGAGGTGGGGGCCTTCCGTGCAGTCGAAGTCTGATCCGTCAAAAATCAACTTACGCTTTCCGACCAGCCGCCGTTCTGCCTGAGAATACTCCTGCAGCGCAATCCCTCTGAAAAAGCTGCGGTCCGGGCGATGGTCCCAAATCATGTTTAGCCACCATTTACGGCCGTCCTCGGCGTGGTAGAGGGACGGATCGAATCCGCCGGAGTTGAGATAAATGGGCTCCGACCAGGCGCCTTCGATCGAGGATGACGTCGTCAGGTAGTTATGGGTGTCCTTGAAATTGCCATCAAAACGGGTCACCACCGTGTAGCAGAGAAAAAACACACCGTCACGCCAGGTCAGACAGGGGGCCCAGACGCCACAGGAATCAGGGACGCCAACCAGGTTGAGTAAATCCGGGCGGTTCAGCGGCCGGTTGAGGAAGCGCCAGCTACGCAGGTCGCGGGAATGGTGAATCTGTATTCCGGGATACCACTCGAAAGTGGAGGTCGCGATGAAGTAATCCTCACCGACGCGGCAGATGGAGGGATCGGGATTGAATCCCCGCAGAGTCGGGTTTTCAACCATGGCGCATCTGGAGGTAGCGGGACAC
>CAMYKC010000032.1:11151-28492 GCA_947258865.1 uncultured Lysobacterales bacterium | reverse complement strand
TCAGCACCGGGGTAATGTGGGCCTGACTGCGACAGACCCGATCAATGAGCTCCATTACACCAATGGCATGGGTGACGCCGAATTGTACATCGACGCCAACGGCACCGGGGGCAGCACTCCGCCACCGACCACCGGTCATGTGTTCTCAGGCTCAATCAATTCGACGGTACCAGGGGTTCAGGCATCCAATACCTTGTTCTCCGGCAGCACCGGAGTGAATTGCACCAAGATCGTGACGGACTTCACCTGCATCATCGGCCTGTCAGCCCCGGGCCCGATGCTGACGGTCAGCAATTACAGCAAGGGCAATTCAGATCTCTACGTCTGCGGCTATCCGGGTGTCTCCGTACAGAACCCCAATTCGACGACTTTTGATTTGGGTACCGTCAACGGCACAGTGAACAACATCACGCTGATCATCCAGGATTCATCCTGCCCCTGATGAGCAGATCGATGACTTGAAAAAAGAACCGCCAGTCAGGCAAGCAAGCCGCCCCTCCGGGGGCGGTTTTTCTTACACAAGCCGACAAACGGTCAATTTGCTCCACTGAAAGGTAGACGATTTCCGGCATTAACTGACAATTTCTGTCACAATAAACTTGTCTCAGGATGAGACTGCACATCAAGGATGAAGTTATGATCAGAAGGATTCTGAGCAATTGTTCACTGGGTAACTCCCCCCGTATTTCCCGGCAACTGGGTTTCTCCCTGGTCGAAGTCATGATGTCTGTCGTACTGCTGGCCATAGGCATGGCCCTCGCGGTGCCTTCATATCGCGACATGGTAGAAAAGCGCCAGGTCACGAATGGCGCCGAGCAGCTGGCTTCCTTCATCAATACCGCGCAGGGCGTGGCGATGAAGACCAACCGGGTCGTGACCGTTTCTTATTCACGCTCGGATACTGACGACTGGTGTATCGGAGCCATCGCGGGTGAAACTGCCTGTAACTGCAGCCAGACCAACACGGCGGCAAGCGACTACTGCCAAATCGCCTCGCAGCCTTTCATCCTGGACAACTCACATGCCGATGATCGCGAACTGATGCATGGGATGAGCGGGGATGGCGCATATGCTTTCGATCCAATCAGGGGTTTGTTCAGAGACCTGGATGACTCGCTGACCCTCGAGTTGCGCTCGCAAAACGAAGACTTTCGCCTGAACCTGATGGTCAGCAACACCGGCCGGGTCACTCTTTGCAGCGACAGTGCGAGCCATGCAGTGCCGGGTTACGCGGTATGTCCCCAGGTCGTTGAAGAATAGTTGCAGGAGACGAGGTCATGAAGCGAAATTCCTTACACAGACAAACGGGCGCCAGTTTGATGGAAGTGCTGGTCGCGATGAGCATCAGCCTGGTGGTCACCGCGTCGATGGTTGCACTGATGGCTAATTCACTGGGCAGCACCACGCGTATCATCAAGATGACCAAGCTGACCGATGACATGCGGGTCACGATGCAGATGATGACCCGCGATGTACGGCGCAGCAGCTACAACGCCAACTCCATGTTCTGCTATGCGAACGAGGATTGCGCAACGGATGGTGCGATTACTGCCGCAGCCGACATCACGATCAACAACAGTAATGATTGCTTCACGTTCCTGATGGATCGCGATCACGATGGCGATTCGACAGAAGACGACGCCGGCGGATTCCGTCGGGTAACGACCGGCGGTGTCGGCGTGATCGAGATGTGGACCGGCAACGCCGCACCGAATTGCGCGTCAGCAGCAGGATCGGCGGGATGGGTGCAAATCACCAATCCCAACAACATGGACATATTTGGATTTACGATAGACGAGAACCTCTCCTACACCCAGTTGGTGAAGGATGACGGGATGGGCAACACCCTGTCTCAGAAAATCCGCAAGATTCGCATGAACATGGGCGGCCGGCTCGTGATGGATAACACCATCGTGAGGCGTGTCGAGGATGTTATCAGCGTCCGCAACGATCTGCTGCTCTGAACAGCAGTCTTCACCAACAGCTATTTGCACAGGGAAAGGCAAAGCGATGAAAAACGAACTCCGCCACAGCGTTTCGAACCCGCGCTACCAGTCAGGGGTCATCACCACATTTACCGGCATACTCATCCTGGTCTTGCTGACACTGATGATGTTCTTCGCCATACGAGTGGGCGTGTTCGAGCAGCGTGTCTCATCGAACGAAATGCGCCAGAAGCTCGCCTTTCATGCGGCCGAATCGGGCATTAATCACGCCAAGGAATTCTTCCGGAACAATTCCGTGCTGGTGGCTTCATACACCGAAGACCTGCTGCCCAACAACACGGATGGCTGGCTGGCGCCGACCGCGGAATTGCGCTGGCAAAAATGTTCCGAGGTCAGCGGAATCGACCTCGACAACGGTTCCGGCACGCACCCCTGTTTCGGAGAATCAGTTCCTGCCCAGCGCAGCAACAGCTATTATTATTCCTTCAATGGTTCCACGGCTGTGCCGGTAGATACCAATGCGGTCATGCCCGGTACCACCGAGGAAGTCTCGGTTGAAGCGATTCTGTGCGTGCTGGACGTGGATGAAGAAGCCGCGATACCGGTACAGGGATGCTCGACCGATCCTGATGTCGCCGACGGCACTTACTTCATGGTCACACTGCTGGCCCGCGGAGCGGCTGATTGCTCCGGCGGCAGCTGCACTGCCGAGGCGCAGATCAGCGAACAGGTTTCCAATTTCGGCGCGGCCGCCGGTGGTAATGCGCCCTCGGTACCATTGACGACCAAAAGCAGCTTCCCCCCGTCCGGTTCGGCCGAAGTGGTGCCCAACCCCAATTCAGGCGGCGTGGGTGTGCCGGTGTCCGTCTGGATGAATGCAAACAGCAGTTGCCCCAGTGGTGCTGTCGTTGATCCAGGTAGCGGTTCCTGGGCGACCTGCGAGTACCACGAATGGTATGAGACGGCCAAAATGCCTGATGATTTTGCCTGCCCGGGTAACTGCAGTTGCACCCAGAGCGAGTCGATCAGCTATACACATGCCCAGGACGATGTGCTGGGCATCGACCTGGTGGTGGACCCGGATTTCCCCTGCGACCTGTTCCAGTTCTATTTCGGGATTCCGCGCGCCAATTACGAGGTCGTGAAAGGATATTCCAAGATCATCAGCAATTGTGACTCGCTGGGGCCGAATTCCTTTGGAATTTACTGGGTGACGGGCCCTGAATGCCGGATCAACGCGAACACCCAGGTAGGATCGCCGGGAGCGCCGGTCATGCTGATCACAGCGGCGACGCTGACCAGGATGAATGGCGGCGCCAAGATTTATGGGACGTTGTTCCTTACGGATGTGGAGGACGCAAACGCTGAACTCCAATCGATCGGAACAAACGCCGTCTACGGCTCCGTCATCGTCGACGGCACGCTGGGCAGCTACCTGGGAACCTTCCAGGTCGTCTGGAATGAGAAAACCGCCAAATTGGCCGGCACCGGGGGCGGATTGGGCGCCGTGCTCGGCGGCTGGTCGGATTTCCACAGGGATTGGGAATAGGAAAGGATCATGAGGATTCATAGCAAAAGGAAGTGCACTACGAAACAGACTGAGCAGGGCTACACCCTGATCGAAGTTATGGTCGGCATCATGATATTCGCCCTCGGTATGATGGCCCTGGCGCAATTGCAGGGCGGCCTGGCGCGCAACAGCACGGACTCCAACGCCAGAACCGTGGCGGCCAATATCGCGGAGGAAATCATCGAGGCTGCAAGGAGGTTCAGCCAGGTGACCTCCGATGGAACCAACGCCGCCTACAACGACATCGTGGACGGATCTTCCGGTGTCACTCGCGGTGGAAATGCATACACCATCGTGTCCGATGTCACCGATTACTATTACAACAGCACCAACGGAACTTTCTCCACCACAGCTCCAGCCGGCGCCGCCCGTTCGGACATGAAGCGGATTGACCTGACGGTGAGCTGGAATAATGGCCAGGAATTCCAGATTGACAACAGTACCACGACCTCCGGCCAGTTGGGCAGCGGGAGCATCACGGTCACCGATGTTATCTCTTCGATTACGTCGCCTTCCGGCGGCAAGGTCGTGCTGGGCACCGGCGGTGACACCCTTTACGGGCCGCCGGTGGACTACAACCCGGGCGCCAATCCCGACATCGTCTCGATTCAACTGGGCGCAAACAAGTTCAAGGAATCCACCACGCCGCTGCCGGACGTGATCCGAGCCGATGAACTGGTGGAAACCCGTTTCGACGTGGTTACCTACTCGCAGAACAACGAGGGTGCCACCTTCCTGCGCCGCGAGGAATTCCGCGCGGTGAGCTGCGAATGTACGCTGCGCTTGCCGGATACGGGTGACGAGGGCGGTCTGAGACCCACCGTTTGGGATGGCGTGGAGTACACCGAGGGTGAGTTCGTTTCCAAGCCTTACGGTGAAAGCGCCAACAACCAGCAAAGCAATTTCTGCGGTATATGCTGCCGCGACCACCACGATGGAGGGACGGGAAGTAACGACGATGCGGGCGATCCTGGCCGCTCACGTTTTGATCCCTTCCGCGCCAGCGGCGACTACCACGATGGCGGCGCCCTCGACGGCGATCACAAACATTACAACCGTGACAACAACGGCAACCTGGCGCTGGCAGACAACGACGGCGACACTTACGTGGAAGCATGCCGCATGGTTCGTAAGAACGGCTTTTTCCGTATTGCACAGGATTTACGCCAGGAAGGCCTGAATTCCTTCCCGGCAGATTACCTGGATGAATCGAGCGAGGTCGATGAGTACTCCGGCTACGTAACCGCCGCCGTTTCCGCCTACGAAGAAGCAATGGGCGGCACCAACGGCTATGAGTCGAATCCGCCGGTCCTGACGGCGCCGGGCGGCATGCCGACCCCGGTCGTATTTCCTGCCAGCGCCTACGAGAATGCCACTGAAATGTCGAGCGCTTCCGGCGTCATCGAGCAACAGTTGCGCTCCCGGGGTATTTATCTCGACTACATGAGTGATGTTCTGCGCGCCCGCATCAACTGCCTCGATCTTGGCGGGAGCGGCGATTCCTGCGACGTGCCGGACGTGGGGTCGGCCCTTGAGATCATTCCTTTTTACGATGTGCAGTTGACGTGGCTGTTGCGCTGGAATGAAACGCCAACCAACAACCCGATCGATGTCACCAACGAAGCGATCTCTGATGACAATACGCACAGCCGCGGTAAGGCGAACCTGGGTTCCGGTCTCGGTTATTCGACGATCAATGCAGCGGTTCACACCGGTAACCTCGGTCTGACCGGCACCGATCCGATCGACCCCATGTACGGCAGTAATGAGGAAAATTACGACCTTTACGCCCTGGCCCAGGACTTCAGCGCGCCGCCGCCCTTGTCCACTATCGTGATTTCCGGAAACATCTCTTCAGCGGTGGGCGGCGTCAAGGCAGCCGACGTGGAAATCGAAGCGACGGGCGCCCAGTGCGACCGCACGAATACCGGCTTTGAGTGCGTGATCGAAGTCGGAGCGACCAATCCCCGGCTCAAGGTGTTCAACTACTTCAAAACTACCAAAATCCTGAAGGCCTGCAGCGACGAGTTGGTAATCCAGGGCCAGGAGCACAGCGGTGATAATCCGGCCAATAACTGGACGCGCTTCGGCTTGCCGTTGTCCTCCAGCTCAACAGCCCACATCGTGATCCGGGAGAACAGCTGCTGAATCGACCTCACGAAGCACGCATCAGTCTCTCCTACCCTCGTGCTTCTGTTAGAATTGCCGCCTCCTTATGAGGCGGCTTTTTTTTGGAAACCATAAACGTCAGAACCCGGTTCGCACCCAGCCCAACAGGCAACCTTCATGTTGGCGGCGCCCGCACTGCACTGTTTTGTTACCTGCAGGCCCGGGCCGTCAAGGGCGTCTTCATACTGCGGATCGAGGACACGGATCTCGAGCGCTCCACCCCGGAGTCGGTGCAGGCCATACTGGACGGCATGCGCTGGCTCGGCCTGGACTACGACGAGGGTCCTTACTACCAGACGAAACGCTTCGGCCGCTATGCTGAAGTCGTCGCAGCCTTGCTCGAAGATGGCAAGGCATATCACTGCTACTGCAGCAAGGAGCGCATCGACGCCCTGCGCGAGGAGCAGATGAAAGCGGGCGTCAAGCCGCGCTACGACGGCCATTGCCGGGACGACGCCGAGCCGGTCAAAGGCGTCAAGCCGGTGGTTCGGTTTCGCAATCCGCTGGAAGGCGACGTCATTTTCGATGACCTGGTGCGCGGGCGCATCAGCATTTCCAATGGTGAACTGGATGATTTGGTCATCGCACGTCCCGACGGATCGCCCACTTACAATTTCACGGTCGTCGTCGATGACATGGACATGGGTGTGACCCTGGTCATTCGCGGGGACGATCACATCAACAATACACCCCGGCAGATAAACATTTACCGGGCACTCGGGGCCGGGCTGCCCGAGTTTGCCCACGTGCCGATGATCCTCGGCGGCGACGGCGCCCGCCTCAGCAAACGCCACGGCGCGGTTGGCGTGCTGCAGTACCGCGATGACGGTTACCTGCCTCAGGCACTGTTGAATTACCTGGTGCGCCTGGGCTGGTCGCACGGCGACCAGGAAATATTCAGCCTGCAGGAAATGATCGATAAGTTCGACATTCGGGACGTCAACCGCAAGGCTTCGGCTTTCAACACCGAGAAGCTGGACTGGCTGAATCAGCAGTACATGAAGAATCTTCCGGCCGGCGAGGTCGCCCAGCACCTGGCCTGGTATTTCGAACGGGCAGGGATCGATCCCGCGCCGGGCCCCTCGCTCGCGGACCTGGTGAGCGTGCAGGCCGATCGCGTCAAGACACTGCGGGAAATGACCGATCAAAGCCGTGTTTTCTACGAAAATTTCAATGAATACGATGCCGGCGCCGCAAGGAAGCATTTGCGCCCGGTTGCCGAGCAGCCGTTGCGCGCTATCGGCGGCCGGCTGGCCGACCTGGCGAAATGGGACCCGGAGCGCCTGAACGAGGCAGTCAGGATCACGGCGGAAGAACTTGGCGTGGGTATGGGCAAGATTGCGCAGCCGTTGCGCGTCGCTCTGACAGGCACGGCGATCTCGCCTTCAATCGACAAAACGCTCTGGCTGGCCGGGCGCGAGCGCAGCCTTGCGCGGATCCGCCGCGCGCTGGAATACGTCATGGCCCGCGCCGCCGCGAATTAAGAATTCATGTCGAAAGTCGAACGCCTGTACCACCTGCACAACATCCTCGATCAGAGGCGGACTCCGATATCGCGGCAGGACTTGATGGAACGTCTCGAATGTTCACAGGCCACGTTGTACCGACTGGTGGGCGAGTTGCGGGATTTCCTGGGTGCGCCGATCGAACAGGATCCGGACACCCGTGGTTTTTATTACGACCGCGGCTATGAGCAACCTTTCGATCTGCCCGGCATCTGGATCAGTCCCGGTGAACTCCAGGCCCTGCTGACGGCCCGCCAGGTGCTGGCCAATGTGCAGCCGGGGCTGCTCGAGGGTGAACTGGAATCCCTGCAGGGCCGCATTACTTCCCTGTTGCAAAAAAAGGGCGTCGAAGCCGAGGGCGGCGATTCCCGGATACATATCCAGCACATCGCAGGCAGGGCTGTGCCGGCCCGCATGTTTCAGGATGTGCTCGGTGCGCTGATCCGGCGCCGGCGGCTCAAGATCCGTTATCACGGCAGGCGCCGGGACGAGGAGAGCGAACGCGAAATTTCACCACAGCGCCTGACGCAGTACCGTAACTCCTGGTACCTGGACGCCTGGTGTCACCAGGCGCAGGGCCTGCGCAGCTTCGCGCTTGAACGCATCCGGGAGCAGACCCTGCTGGCCGAAGATGCGGAGGAAGTCAGCCAGGCTGTTCTTTCGGCCCATTTTGACCAGTCCTACGGTATTTTTTCGGGGCCGGCCGAGCACCTTGCTGAATTGCGGTTTACACCGGAGATGTCGCGCTGGATTTCGGAAGAAAACTGGCATGCGGACCAGCAAGGCGCTTTCGAAGCCGACGGTTCATGGTTGTTGAAGGTGCCGTTCAGCAATGCCCGGGAACTGATCATGGACGTGCTTCGCTACGGTGCGGACGTTGAAGTCCTGGCGCCTGATTTCCTGCGCGACGCAGTCGCTGCCGAAGCCCGTAAAACCGCGGATACCTATTCCTGATTTTTTTACCCCGGATTCTCAGGCTTTGAGAATGGCCTGTGTTCTGCTGTAGGCGTCACTGAATGGAGAACCAGCCGTGATCCACAGCATTATGATGTTTCTTGCACCGGAACAACCTGCTGCGCAGGCGACATTGACCTCGCCACCTGCAAAAAGCCCGCCAGCGCCCGTGATTCCGGACAGCAAGCGACAGCCACTCAGGTTCATGGCCAGTGTCGTAGGGAATACGATCGGCTTCGGTGCGCTCCTCGCCGGATGCTGGTTCTCCCTTCAGCTGATGCAGCTTCTGATGAATTAGTGCCGGGCGCTAAAGGTGTTTTGCACCGGTCCAGCCGCCTTTTGCCAGGACACGTTCCCCCATGGCCCGCGGCGCGTCCTCCAGGTCCGTCGCCATTGAGTCGTTCCAGCGGTTGAGAAAGCCGTACAGGCACACCGCGCCGAGAATCCTCACGATCTGTTCTTCGGACCAGTGGGCCTTCATCCGGTCCATGATTTCCGTGTCCACCGCGTTGGGTACGGATCCGGCCGCCAGAGCGAAATCAAGTGCGGCTCGTTCCGCTTCCGAATAAAGGGAGCTGACCTGGTAGTCCCAGATCGCATCCAGCTTTTCCTGGCTCACGCCATGGATTTTCGCTGCGACCAGGGAATGCGCCTCGCAATACTGGCATCCCGCCGCGCGGCTGGAAAAATGAGCAATCAGCCGCATGAACCCCAGGTCGACCACACCGTCGGGGGCCATTACCGCCCGCGTGAGGGCGCCAAATCCATGAACCATTGCCGGGACCCGCTGCATCGTCAGCAGGCTGTTGGGGACAAACCCGAGAATGCTCTCGAAAAGCGCAAAATCCTCGTGCAGTTCCGGAGTCGTGTCCGCAGAAAGAGGTTCGAGGTATGCCATAAGGTTTCCTTAAATGTCCTCAGGCAGCCTCGGCTTCGCTCGCCGATGCCTTGACCGGCCCGTGCAGAATGGCATCCCTGGTTGCATTGACCAGCAAGTCGACTTCTTCGCTCGTCATGCCGAAATGCGGCGTGCAACGCAACGAATTCTCACCGCCATGAATGACGTTGATGCCATGGAATCGCATGTACTCCTCCAGGGAATTCGCGCCGTAGCTCTTGAAGCGCTTTCTGTCGAGTTCGACGCTGAACAATAAGCCGGTACCCTGGACGCTGGTGATGCGGTCACCGACTTCTTCCTTCAGGAGATTGAGATTCCGCAGGACCTCTTCGCCGCGGTCATGGATGTTTTGCCGCAATTCGGGCGTCAGGTTTTCGAGCACCGCGCATGCCACGTCAAGCGCTCGCGGATTACCGGTCATCGTATTGCCGTAGGCGCCTTTGCGGTAAAGACCGGCCGCGCGCGCGTTCATCGCCAGCACCGAAAAGGGGTATTGGCCGGCATTGAGCGCCTTGGAGAAGGTTTCCATGTCCGGTGCCTCCTGTTCTTCAAAACCGGGATAGTCGACGATTGAAAGGACACCATGGGCGCGTATACCGGCCTGAATGGAATCGACCAGCATCAGGGAGCCGTGCTCGAGCGTCAATCGGCGGGCCTCGGCATAGAACTCGGGCGTGATGGCCAGGCCGGGGTTGCCTTCGCCCATCACGGGTTCGAAGAAAAACGCCTCGATGAAAACATTGTTCGAATTCGCCCAGCTGAACACCTGTTTCAGTTGCTCGACGTCATTGGGCTCCACGGTGATCAGGTTGTCCTGGTCACGGAAGGTAGCCATGTGTTTGCAGTAATTCTTGCGCGTGGAATCCGAAAACTGGGCTGGTCGCTGGGTCCGGCCATGAAATCCATGCGTCAGGCTAAGTATGCGGATCGGTTTATGGGCATACCGCCCGCCGGGATCGGTCATTATCTTGGCGTTGATATCAGAAAGCCGGGCGCCCACGGTGACGGATTCAGAGCCGCTGTTGACACACAGGAAGCGCTCGAACGGACAGCCGCCGCGGGTATGGCCGATTTCCTTCCTGAGATGCTCCACCAAATATTTCTGGCTGAGATTCGGGGTCATGATATTGGCCATGACATGCCTGTGATTCATGGCTTCCAGCACGCTGGCTGGAGCATGGCCGAACCCCAGCATACCGTAGCCTCCTGCGTCGAAAAGAATCGCCCCCTTGAGTGTCACGATCCAGGGGCCGCTGCCGCCAAGTCCAACATAGCGATTGATCGCATCGTCGGCATAGAAGTTGACATAGCCCTCCTGGATTTCACTTACCTGGCTCTCTTCGTCCATGGCCAGGAGTTCCGGCTCAATGGAGACGAGATCCAGGAACCGCGAATATGCAGTTTCGACAGCGTCGGCCAGCCGGTCGTCCTGTTCAGCAAATTGAATAATGACGTCGTCCGGCAGCCCCCGGGTAAGGGCCGCGCCGCCCTGGCTTCGCATTTCATTCAGGCGTTCGATGATGGACATTAAACACTCCTTAAAATGTCAGGCAATGCCGCGTGAGAACCCCTGGCGGCCGATGAATTCAATTACCTCAGAATATCACAGGCAGCAAAGGGTTTAGAATACCGAATTGTTTTTCTGATGGCGTTTCAGAGCCCATTCAACATGTTCCCTGACCAGGGCCGATGGGTGGTCTTTACGAGCCGTGAGCGCCTCGATCACGATCTGCGGTTGTTGCATCCGTCGCGGGTCGGCGTTGCCCAGGGCTACGGCAATGTTTCGCAACCAGCCAGCATAGCCGGTGCGGCGGATCGCGCTCCCCTCGGTGAAGGCCAGGAACTCTTCTTCGCTCCATGCAAAAAGCCGGACCAGGGTAGCTGTATCCAGCCCATGCCGGGGTAAAAAATCACTCTCCCGGCTGGGTTGCGCAAATCGGTTCCAGGGGCAGAACAACTGGCAATCGTCGCAGCCGAAAATACGGTTCCCCATCAGTGGACGGAGCTCTTCAGGAATCGATTCCTTCAGCTCGATGGTCAGGTATGAAATGCATCTGCGGGCATCCACCTGGTACGGCGCAACGATGGCGCCCGTGGGACAGGCTTCGATGCAGCGCACGCAGTCGCCGCAGTGGTTTTCCACCGGGGTGTCCGTTGGAAGCGGCAGGTTGGTGTAGATTTCACCGAGGAAGAACCAGCTGCCGGCCTGGCGGTTGAGCAGGTTGCTGTGTTTGCCGATCCAGCCCAGCCCGGCTTTTTCAGCGAGCGCTTTTTCCAGCACCGGGGCGGAGTCCACGAATACACGGTAGCCGAACGGCCCTGCGTCGTGTTCGATCCGGTCCGCCAGTCGCTGCAGGCGCTTGCGTAAGACCTTGTGGTAATCGCGACCGAGCGCATAGCGCGAGATCAATGCCATTTCCGGCTGGTCCATCAATTCACCGGCAGGACGTGCTTCCGATTTCATGTAATCCATCCGTGCTGAAATCACGCGCACGGTTCCGGGTACCAGTTGTGCCGGCCTGCTGCGCCGCTTTCCGTGACGCTCCATGTACGACATCTCTCCATGGAAGCCTTTTTTCAGCCAGCTTTGCAGACGTTTCTCGTGATTATCCAGCTTCGTATCGCTGATGCCGAGCTGCTGGAAGCCCAGCTCCTCGCCCCAGACCCTGATCCGCGAGGCCAGCACAGCCAGCTCGGCCACGGACAATTCCGCTGGACGATGCTTTTCTGGCGCGGATGAAGGTGTACCGGGTTTGTTCATCACCGCTATACTTTACTCATGACTGATCAAGCTGACAGATTGTATACCGCCGAGCAGGTCAGGCGGCTGGATAAATGCGCGATCGAGGGTCACGGGATACCGGGAATCGACCTGATGGAACGGGCTGGCCGCAGTGTTTTCGAGGTGGCACGGCAGGTTTTTCCCGAGGCCCGCAAATGGCTGGTTCTCTGCGGAGCCGGCAACAATGGCGGTGACGGCTACATCGTCGCCAGGCTGGCGCTGGAAGCTGGAATCGCAGTCACGGTATGTCCGCTGAAATCCCCGGACGGTTTGCAAGGCGACGCGGCCAGGGCCGCCAGGCGCTGGCGCGAGGCAGGAGGTCTGCCACAGACCTGGCCCATCGAAAATCTGGAAGATTATGACCTGGTCTTCGATGCCCTGCTCGGCACAGGCCTGGACCGCGAGCCCTCCGGAGATTACGATGCCGCGATCGACAGCCTCAACCGGTCAGGATGCGCCGTCGTGGCCGTGGATATTCCCTCCGGCCTGCACGCCGACAGCGGCGTCGCCATGGGCCGGGCAGTGGAAGCGGACCTGACGGTCACTTTTATTGGCAGTAAACGGGGTCTCTTTACGGCCGACGGCCCTGATTACGCCGGCGAGGTCCATTTCCATGATCTGGAAACGCCCGATTCCGTGAGGGACTCTGAAACCAATTCCGGAATATTGATTCAGGAAAATATCATCATTGAAAATTTGCCGGTGCGCCGCCGTAATTCCCATAAAGGCAGTTACGGCTGGTTGCTCGCGGTTGGCAGTGACCTGGGCATGAGCGGCGCGATCCGGCTGTGTGGTGAAGCAGCGTTGAGGAGTGGGGCGGGCAAAGTCACCCTGGTGACCAAACCCGATCATGCGGGTTTGGTAAACCTGTCCTGCCCTGAGCTGATGGTCAGGGGGTTTGAAAACAGCGAGGGCCTGGAGGCGCTCCTGGCCGGGGCAGATGCGGTCGTGACCGGAACCGGCCTGGGCCAGGGCGGCTGGTCCGAAGACGTGTTCAGGGCCTGCATGAAAGCGAACGCACCCGTGGTACTGGATGCCGACGGCCTGAATATCCTCGCTCGCCTGTTTGACGAAATGGAGGCTTCGGAATTGCCGCTGGATCACTGGATTTTGACCCCGCATCCGGCAGAAGCCGGCAGGCTGTTGGCTTGTTCACCCACGGAAATCCAACAGGACCGCGTGGGCGCGGCACAACGTCTGGCGGCGCACTACAGCGCGGTAGTGGTTCTGAAAGGCTGCGGTACGGTGATCGCGGATGCACAGGGCAACTATGCAATCTGCCCGCTCGGCAATCCGGGCATGGCCTCGGCAGGCACGGGCGACGTGCTGGCCGGCGTCATCGGCGCGATGTTGTGCCAGGGCCTGGATACCTGGAATGCAGCAACCACGGGGGTTGTGGCGCATGCCAGCGCCGGCGATCTGGCGGCGTCGTTGCTTGGGGAGCGGGGTCTGATGGCTTCCGACATCACCGAACAGCTGCCGCTGGTGTTGAATCCCTCCGGTTGAATCCGGCTTCATACCATGATTGCGACCATAGACAAACCCGCATGGGTGCAACTGGTGCCGGACGAAGAGGCGGTTAGCGAACTGGCCACGGTTTTCGCCCGGACCCTGGTGACGCCCGTGGTGGTCTATCTGAAGGGAGACCTGGGCGCGGGCAAGACCACTTTTGCCCGAGCGTACGTCCATGCGCTGGGTTTTCGCGGTTACGTGAAAAGCCCGAGTTACGGTCTGCTGGAAACCTACGAAGCCGGTGGCCAGAAAATTCTGCACCTGGATCTGTACCGGATCGAAGACCCGGAAGAACTCGAGTACCTGGCGATCAGGGACCTGTTTGATGCGAAATCCGTGCTCATGGTGGAGTGGCCCGACAAAGGAGGGAACCGCCTGCCGGCGGCTGATTTGGAGCTGGAATTCGGGGAAACAGAGGAATCCCGGTTCATCGCGTGCCGCCCTTTTACGGCCCATGGTCTGGGCATGGCGGAGCAGGTCAGGCGCCTCTTATGAAATCTCATTTCTAGATTGAGGGGCTATCTAACGGTTTTTCAAAGGAAACTATTGCAATTTCACGATTTTCACTTCATTATTACGTCATCGACAATGGAGGTTGATCTTCCCGATGGCTTTTCGTGTTGTCATTGCATGGATTCTGACCCTGCTTGCGGTCCCGGCGCTTGCCGCGGACGTCAACGGTTTCCGCGTCTGGACCGACCCCGACAAAACCCGCGCTGTTCTTGATCTCGATACGCGTGCCGACTACCAGCTATTCACGCTCGATAACCCCCCCCGCGTCGTCATTGACCTGAAAAAGTCCGAGCTGACAGACCCGCTGAAGTTCACAGAGGAACACGCCGGAATCATTGAAAACGTCAGGCACGGGGTGCCCGTCAAGGATACCCTCAGGGTTGTCCTGGACCTCGAGAGTAAAAGCGCAGTCAAGAGTTTCCTGCTGGACCCGACCGGCAATTATGGCTACCGGCTGGTCGTGGATCTGTTTCCCGAGAACCGCGCCGGGGCAACATCCTCGGTCATGCAGATGTCCGATATACAGCAACCGAACCGTGATGTCATCGTCGCGATCGACGCCGGCCACGGCGGAGAGGATCCAGGCGCAACCGGCAAGAGCAGGACCCGGGAAAAAGACGTGGTGCTGCAGATAGCCAGGGAACTGAAGCGCTCGGTCGACGAAAGGCCAGGAATGACCGGCGTGATGATACGGACGGGGGACTACTATATCCCGCTGCGCGATCGCTTTGAGAAAGCCCGCAATCATCGCGCGGATCTTTTTGTTTCCATCCACGCCGATGCGTTCAAGAACCGCAGGGTTGCCGGAAGTTCTGTCTTCGTACTTTCGCGCAAGGGTGCCAGTAGCGAATTCGCGCGCCGTTTGGCGGCCAGCGAAAACAGCGCCGACCTGATTGGAGGGGTGACGCTCGCTGACAAGGATGACATGCTGGCTTCAGTGCTGCTGGACCTTTCACAGAGCGCGACAATGGAAGCCAGCCATGCCGTGGCTGACAGTGTATATGCCTCGCTCAAGGGGATGGGCAAAACCCATAAGGAACATGTCGAGCACGCGAATTTCGTGGTTCTGAAATCCCCGGATGTGCCTTCTATTCTTGTCGAAACCGCATTCATCAGTAATCCGTCGGAAGAAAAGCGTCTCAGAGATTCGAATTGGCAAAAAAAGATTGCACGCGCGCTCACCGACGGAATCCAGGACTATTTCTACCTCAGCCCGCCGCCAGGCACCTGGATTGCTTCCAATCGTCAACCCGTGCGGCATCGGGTGGTGCGAGGCGATACGCTGGGTGGTATCGCCCACCGTTACCGGGTCAGTCTCTACGCATTGCGCCGCGCCAACGGGTTGCAGGGCGATACCATCCGGGTCGGTAAGGAACTGCTGATACCCACCACCTGACCCGGAACCGGCATGGTCCGCTATTGCAATCTCGGTTAACCTAACGGGATGGTCATCAAGTTACTGCCCGATCAACTCATTAACCAGATTGCCGCCGGTGAAGTGGTTGAGAGGCCGTCGTCCGTGGTCAAGGAATTGGTGGAAAACAGCCTTGATGCGGGCGCCAGTCATGTCAAAGTCGCGCTGGAAAAGGGAGGCAAGCGGGCCATGCGTGTTATCGACGATGGTGAAGGCATGACAGCTACGGACCTGGCCCTGGCGCTGCAGCGCCATGCCACCAGTAAGATTGCCAGTATCGACGACCTGCAGCGGGTGCTTACCATGGGTTTCCGGGGTGAGGCGCTGCCCAGTATTGCATCGGTAGCGCGGCTGGACCTGGCTTCGAAACACGCTACGGCGGATCACGGCTGGTCGGTTCGGGTGCGGAGAGGCGAGGTTTCCGATCCTGAGCCTTCGCCCGTTCGGCAAGGGACTCGCGTGAGCGTTGAGGACTTGTTCTACAACGTACCGGCACGGCGTAAATTCCTGCGGGCCGAGCGTACCGAATTCAATCACATCGACCTGTTGCTGAGACGATTTGCGCTGGCGCGTTTCGACGTCGCCTTCGAGCTGGAACACAACGGAAAAAGCGTCAGCGCCCTGCCACCCGTGACGGATGATATGGAGCAGGAACGCAGGCTCCAGCGCGTCATGGGTAAGGAATTCCTGGAGCACGTCATCCCCATCGATGAAGACCGCGGTGGAATCGGTCTGCATGGCTGGGTCGCGGAGCCGCGCTACAACCGCGCCCAGGCGGACCGCCAGTTTTTCTTTGTCAACGGGCGAGCAGTGCGTGACCGGGTTATCGCCCATGCTGTCCGGTCGGCCTTCCAGGACGTTTTGTACCATGGCCGGCATCCGGCATTCGTTTTGTTCCTCCAGTTGCCGCCTGAGGCAGTGGATGTCAATGTTCATCCGCAGAAGCACGAGGTCCGGTTCCGGGAAGCACGCATGGTGCATGATTTTCTGTTTTCCTCGCTGCACCGGGCCCTCGCGGCGACCGGCTCCGGGGCGGTCCGGCCAGGCGCCGGCCTGATCACGGAAGAGGATAGTGCTGTGCGGGCGGAGCGCAGCGGATTTGGGGCGGAAGTGAACCAGCGTGGAATCTCTCTTCCGGTGCGGGAACAACTGGGCGCCTATGCACAAGTGTTGGGTGTCGGGCAAGCGTCCGGGCTGTCCGCGCTGTCCCGGCAGGGCGAGCAGAACGGGGAGGAAGCCAGTCATGAGGAAATTCCACCGCTGGGCTTCGCGATTGCCCAATTGCACGGCGTCTATGTGCTCTCCCAGAATAAGCATGGCCTGGTACTGACCGATATGCATGCGGCGCACGAGCGGATCACTTACGAACAGCTCAAAACACGGTATTCAGAAGGCGAAATCAAGGGTCAGAGATTGTTGGTTCCACTCGACGTGCAAGTCAGTGAAACCGAGGCCAACCTGGCCGAGACACGTTTCGATGATCTCGCCGGCCTGGGGCTGGTGGTCGATCGAAGCGGGCCGGAGAGTCTTTTGCTGCGCGAGGTGCCAGCTCTGTTATCGCGTTCGGACGCGGCGCAGCTGTTGCGCGATGTGTTATCCGACATGGGCAGCATGGGTCACAGCGAACGGGTGGAATCCGAGACCAACGAAATCCTCTCGACCATGGCTTGCCATGGTTCGGTGCGGGCCAACCGGCAACTGACTCTGCCGGAAATGAATGCCTTGCTGCGCGACATGGAACGGACCGAGCGTTCAGATCACTGCAACCATGGCAGGCCCACCTGGGTGCAGCTGGACATGGCGACACTGGACCGCCTGTTCCTGCGCGGACGTTGATGCCGGAACGACAGAAATCGTCGGGCGAACATAAACCGCCCGCCATTTTCCTGATGGGTCCGACCGCGTCGGGCAAGACGGCGCTGGCCATCGAATTGAGGAAACAATTTCCGGTAGACATCATCAGCGTGGATTCCGCGCTGGTCTACCGCGGCATGGATATCGGCACGGCCAAACCGGATGCGAAGACGCTGCAAGAAGCGCCGCACGCCCTGATCGACATCAGGGAGCCGGTGGAGAGT
>CAMYKC010000032.1:0-11139 GCA_947258865.1 uncultured Lysobacterales bacterium | reverse complement strand
GGCGGGACCATGTTGTATTTCAGGGCGCTACTGAGTGGCCTGGCCGCACTGCCCCCTGCCAATCCGCAACTGAGGCGTAAACTCGAAGCACAGGCACTGCAGGTCGGCTGGCCAGCGATGCACCAGCGGCTTGCCGGTCTCGATCCGGAAATCGCGAAACGGATTCATCCCAATGACCCTCAACGCATCCAGCGTGCACTGGAAGTCATTGAGCTTTCGGGCCAAAAAATGAGCAAACTGCAGGCAGAGCAGAAAATTCAGGATCCCGGTTTTCGAATTCTGAAAATCGTTGCCTGTCCGCAACCACGGTCCATCCTGCACGAACGGATCGAAAAGCGCTTTTCGGAGATGCTTGACCAGGGCTTCATGGACGAAATGAACACGCTGCGGGCGCGCGGCGATCTGCGCCCGGAAATGCCCGCCATGAGGTGCGTGGGCTACCGGCAGGCGTGGCGTTTTCTCGAAGGCGAAATCAGCCTCGAAGAAATGCGTGAAAAAGCCATCGCGGCGACCCGCCAACTGGCCAAACGTCAGTTGACCTGGTTGCGGCAGGAAACAGACGCGCTGTGGTATGATCCAACTGTGGGAACCGCACAAGATTCCGTGTTCGGGGAAGTAGGGAAGTTCCTTGAATTGTGACTCCCAAGCACCAACATAAATTCCAATCCGCCATGCGATTGCTGGAGAAAGCGGGTAAAAGCAAAAGAAAGGAGAGATGACATGTCAAAAGGTCAGTCATTACAAGAACCATTCCTCAACGCACTGCGCAGGGAACGCGTACCGGTGTCCATCTATTTAGTCAATGGCATCAAACTGCAGGGCCAGATCGAATCCTTCGATCAATTCGTGGTACTGCTGAAAAACTCGGTCAGCCAGATGATCTACAAGCACGCGATATCCACCGTGGTTCCCGCACGGAACGTTCGCGTTTTTGAAGAGGAAAATGAGTAAAGCCTCTTTTGTTTTGAGGCTGCACTTTGATTGATCGTGCTGAGCGCGGAAACCGCGCCGTCATTCTCCATCCGGTATTCAAGCTGACTGGGCCAGAAGCCCTGGATGAATTCCAGGAACTCGCGCGGTCCGCCGGGGCCGACATCACCGGTTTGCTCATGGCGCCGCGGGACCGGACAGACGCCCGGTTTTACGTCGGCAGCGGTAAGGTCGAGGAGCTGGAAGAACTGGTCGAGGAAACCGGCGCCGACCTGATCCTGGTCAGCCAATCCCTGAGCGCCGTGCAGGAGCGCAACATCGAGCAAGCCTGCCAATGCCGGGTGCTCGACCGCGCAACACTGATTCTCGACATTTTCGCTCAACGCGCGCAGTCCTACGAAGGTAAATTGCAGGTCGAACTGGCACAGTTGCGGCACCTTTCGACGCGGCTGATTCGCGGCTGGTCCCACCTCGAGCGGCAGAAGGGCGGCATCGGGCTACGCGGGCCGGGCGAGACCCAGTTGGAAACCGACCGCCGCCTGATTGGCGTGCGTATCCGGCAATTGAAGGCGCGGCTGGACAAGGTGGCAAAGCAACGGGAACAGAGCCGGCGGCAAAGAGTGCGCTCACGGGCGCCGCTGATCGCGCTGGTCGGGTATACGAATGCGGGTAAGTCGACGCTCTTCAATGCCTTGACCGGTGCGTCGGTCGGTGCTCAAGACATGTTATTTGCGACACTCGATCCAATAGTGCGCCGCATGGAAGAAATGCATTGCGGCGAAGTGCTGCTGGCCGATACGGTGGGTTTTGTCAGTGACCTGCCGCATGAACTGGTCGCGGCCTTCAGGGCCACACTACAGGAAGCGCGCGAGGCTGACCTGCTCCTGCACGTCGTGGACATGTCCGATCCTTACCGCATGGAACGGCAACACGACGTGGAAACGGTTCTCGAATCCATCGGCGCTGATCAGATTCCGGTGATCCGGGTATTCAACAAGATAGACCTGACAGGGCAGGACGTGGCCGTGCACCATGATAGTGAGGGCAAGCCTTGCAGCGTCAATCTGTCCGCCCGGGAGGGCGGGGGAATCGAGGAATTACGCGAGGCAGTCAGCGAATGGCTGGCCAGCGAGAGAATCAATCGGTGGATTGAATTAAAGGGGCAGGACGGAAAACTGCGGGCGCAATTATTCGAATTGGGTGTGGTCAGTGAGGAGCGGATAGCGGAGAATGGCTCCTGGATGTTACACGTCGACGTGCCTCGTGAGACCGCCGAGCGCCTCGCCCGTCTTCCTGGCAAGGAGGGCGTCGTCGCGAGAAAGCAGTTATTGACCCACTCCCAACCTTGAATATGGCGGGTAACAACCCAAGTTTGCTGAGAGCAACACAATCTGGAGATAGCCATGCCCTGGAAAGAACCTGGCAAGGGCGACAAGGATCCCTGGAAATCCGGGGATCAGCAGCCACCTGACCTGGACGAAGTTTTCCGTAACGTCAACGACCGACTGCGCTCGATATTCGGGGGCGGGGGCGGTGGCCGTGATCGAAAAACCGACTCCGGTGGAAGCGGGGGCATTTTCATGATTCTGCTTATTGCGATATTGCTCTGGGTCGGATTCGATGCCGTGCATATCGTGGATGAAGCTGAGCAAGGTGTTGTGCTTCGCTTTGGCGCGTACAACCGGACATTGACGCCCGGTATCAACCTGACGCTGCCCCGCCCCTTCGAGACCATGTTCCCAGTCAACGTCAGCAACGTAAGATCTCTCGAAGATCGTGGCCACATGCTGACCGAAGACGAAAACCTGGTTGAATTCAACTACAAGGTTCAGTATCGCGTCGCTTCGTCCCAGGATTTCCTGTTTAAGGTCAGAGACCCCGAGCTTACGGTGAAGCAGGCCGGGGAAAGCGCTCTGCGGGAATCAGTGGGCACCAACCGACTCGATGCGATTCTCGAGGGCACCCAGCGTGAACTGGTGCGTATCGAGACCCAGCGTGTATTGCAGGAAACACTCGACCGCTACCAGGCCGGAATCCAGATTACCGAGTTCAACCTGGTTGACGTCAACGTCCCGGCACAGGTTCGCGAAGCGTACTCCGATGTCATTCGCGCCCGTGAGGACCGGGAGCGTTACATTGAAGAAGCACGGGTTCATGCCAATAGCGTAGTGCCCGAGGCCCGCGGCGCGGCAGCGCGCGTGGTCCAGGAAGCCGAGGGATACAAGGAGGCGACCGTGGCGCTGGCCACTGGTGAGGCGCAGCGTTTCACCCTGGTGCTCGATGAATACCGGAAAGCACCGGCGATCACTCGGAAGCGCCTGTATTTGCAGACCATGGAAAACGTGTTCGCGCGTTCGAAAAAGGTGCTTTTGGACACAGAAAGCAGTGGCAATGTGCTGTATCTGCCGCTGGATCAGTTGACCGGCAGCGGGAGTTCGAGCGGTGCGCTAATGCCGCCGCTGGTAACGCCTGACAGCGGACCGGTCGGTGAAAACCAGGCGACCAGCCGAACCTCACGCAGGGAGAGCAGACAATGAACCGTACTATTCTGCTAATAATTGTTGTCGCCCTGGGTATAGCGGGCGTCTCCAGCCTGTTTATCGTCACCGAAACGGAATATGCCATCAAGTTCCAACTGGGCCGCATCGTGAAGTTCGACTATGAGCCAGGCATCCACGTCAAGCTGCCCTTCGTCAATAACGTTCGCAAGTTCGAAAGGCGTTTGCTGACACTGGATACGAGTCCCGAACAGATGTTGACGTCGGAACAAAAATTCGTCGCCGTCGATTCCTTTGTGAAATGGCGCATCATTGACGTGTCCCGTTTTTATACCTCTACCCAGGGTAATGAGCGGATCGCACTAAGCCGTCTCGACAGTATCGTCAAGGACCGCATCCGTAACCAGATCGCCAGCCGCACCCTGGTCGAAGTAATCTCCGAGCAACGTGTCACGACCATGCTGGATATCGCCAAGGAGGCCAATTCGGCGGCTACGGAATTTGGTATCGAGATCGTCGATGTACGCATCAAGGCGATTGAACTGCCGGACGATGTGCGCGAATCAGTTTTTCGCCGCATGGCTGCCGACCGCCAGAAAGAAGCCAATCTCTACCGCTTCGAAGGCCGCGAATCGGCCGAAAGAATCCGAGCGGGTGCAGATCGGGAAGTTCAGGTTTTGCTGGCGGAAGCGGAACGTGAAGGCCAGACTCTCCGGGGCGAAGGCGATGCCCTGGCGACGGAAATTTACGCCGAATCCTATGGCCAGGACGAGGAATTTTACGCTTTCTACAGAAGCCTTCAGGCCTACGGCAATTCCTTTGGCGCCAACAACGATGTCATGGTGCTCAATCCGACGTCGAGTTTCTTTGAATATTTCGGCTCGGATATTGCCGGCGAAAAGTAGGAAAGGGTTGCGCGGGTGCTGCGGGATTTGATGACGGCATTCGCCCTGGTGTTGATCATCGAAGGACTGCTGCCGATGATCGCGCCCCGATTTTGGCAAAAAGCTGTGCAGGAATTGTCCAAACACCATCCGAAAACGATTCGCATCGGCGGCATCATCAGCATGCTCGCGGGTGCGTTCCTGTTGCAAATTATTCATTAGGGCCCACACGTCATGGGGATGAACAGAAATATCGTAGTGCTCGGCACCCAATGGGGGGACGAGGGTAAAGGGAAGATCGTCGACCTGCTCAGCGGCGATGCCGATGCGGTGGTGCGTTTCCAGGGCGGGCACAACGCCGGTCACACACTGGTTATTGATGGCGAAAAAACCGTATTGCACCTCATCCCTTCGGGAATTCTCCAGTCCGGAGTCGAATGCCTGATTGGTAACGGCGTGGTGCTGTCGCTGCACGCATTGCGCGACGAAATCGAAGCTCTGGAAGCACGCGGTATCGAGGTTCGGTCACGAATTGGCGTTTCACCGGCCTGTGCCATCATCATGCCGTGGCACCAAATGCTGGATCAGGCGCGTGAGGAAGCGCGTGGCGACAGGGCCATCGGGACGACCTGGCGGGGCATTGGTCCGGCTTACGAGGACAAGGTCGCCCGGCGCGGTTTGCGTACCTCTGACCTGCAGAACCCGGAAACCCTGCGAGACAAGATCGAACATATTCTCGATTTTCATAACTTTGTGTTGACCCGGCGCTTCGGCAAAGAGGCGTTTTCTGTGCAGGCCATGCTGGAAGAGGCACTCGAGCTTGGCGAATATTTTGCCGGTTGTGTGACGGACGTCAGCGGACGCCTTTACGCTCTGCGCAGTAAGGGCAAGCGCGTGATGTTCGAAGGCGCGCAGGGCAGTTTGCTGGATATCGATCACGGCACTTATCCCTATGTCACTTCTTCCAACACGACCGTGGGCGGTGTCTGCACCGGCGCCGGTGTCGGCCCCAACGCCATTGATTACGTGCTCGGCATCACCAAGGCCTACGTGACCCGCGTGGGCGGCGAATTCGGCGCGACTACAGGCCGCCCGAGACGCTGCGGCTGGCTCGATGCCGTGGCGTTACGCAGGATGGTCCAACTGAACGGCGTCAGCGGTTTCTGTGTCACCAAGCTGGATGTGCTCGACGGCTTCGATGAAATCCGCATCTGTACGGCTTACAGGCTCGGCGAGGAACTGCTCGATGCACCACCGCTCGACGCCCACAGCTGGGCCGATCTGGAGCCGGTTTACGAGACTTTTCCGGGCTGGACGGAGTCCTCGCGGGGCGCGACCAGACTGGCGGATTTGCCGGCCAACGCGCGCAGCTATCTCGAGGCGATGGAAAAGCTTTGTGGCGCCCCGGTGCACATCGTATCCACCGGCCCCGACCGCGCCGAAAACATCGTCATCCAGTACCCCTTCGACCTTTGAACTTTACTTGATCTCGATCATTTAGTACTTCGTTTATAGTATATAAACCTAAATTAGCAAGTGCTAAAGGTGTTCCGGTCTGGTATTTCACACGTACCGCAGCGGTAATCGAGGGGCAGGCCGTGGATACGCCCTGGGAATTCATGCCTGGCCGGGCAGCACCCGTTGACCACAAGGATCTGTTCGAAGGGGCTCTCGAGACCGGCCAGGAGGTCACCAGGGCATGCCTCGAATGCCATGAAAACTCAGCGGAACAGGTCATGCACACAGCGCACTGGCGCTGGCAGTCTGACCCCGTGATGTTGGAGGGCCGCGACGAGCCTGTCTCAACGGGTAAGAAGAACGCGATAAATAATTTTTGCATCGGTATCCAGGGAAACTGGTCCAGCTGCACGGCCTGTCACGCCGGCTATGGCTGGGAAGATGAGAATTTCGACTTCGAGGACAGTTCAAACGTCGATTGCCTGGTCTGTCATGACAGCAGCGGCGGTTACACGAAAGGTAAAAAAGGCCTGCCTGCTGAAGGCGTCGACCTGTTGGCCGCAGCGAAGAGCGTCGGTCTGCCCACCCGGAACAATTGTGGCGGTTGCCATTTCCGGGGCGGAGGGGGCAACGCGGTCAAGCACGGCGATCTGGACGAGAGCCTGTACAACCCCGACGATGAAATTGACGTGCACATGGGGCGCTATGATTTCCAGTGTGTGGATTGCCACCAGACCAAAGACCACATTATCGGCGGGCGCTCGATTTCGGTCAGTGTGGACAATGAAAACCAGATCTCCTGTACCGATTGTCATCAACCAAAGCTGCATGCAGACGCCCACTGGTCCGAAGCGGGAGATGACAGCCGGGATGAAAACACGCACGAATACCTGAAGATCAAGGGCAGTTTCATTTACCAGAAAAACCTCGAGCCTGAGTACTACTGGTACAACGGGCTTGCGGATCGCTACCTGCTGGGCGACAAGCTCGACGGGCTTCAAGTGACGGCCCTCAATCCGCCAAAAGGTGACATTGCTGACCCTTCGGCCCGAATCTGGCCATTCAAAGTCCATCGCGCAACGCAACCCTATGACACCAAACTGCAGCACTTGCTGCAGCCGGTGACATCTGGTGAAGGCGGCTTCTGGAAAGAATTCAATTGGGACCAGGCCCTGCGGCTCGGATCGGAGATCACGGGCATTCCCTACAGCGGTGAATACGATTTCGCCAACACGACCATGTACTGGCCGCAAACCCACATGGTGGCGCCGAAGACACAGGCGCTGCAGTGCCAGGCATGCCACGCCGATGGTGCCCGGATGGACTGGCAGGCCCTGGGCTACCCCGGAGACCCGATCAAATGGGGCAGCCGCGACCGCGTCCGCGCCGGTGACGCGCCGTTGGCACAGGCGGGTAAAGGACAGTGAAACGCCGCCTGCTTCTGCTGCTGTTCCTCCTGTGTTCCGCGGCTAATCTGAATGCCAATGATTTCCATCCAGTTGTTCCCATACTGGATGAAGCCGGGCAGCCCGTGTTCGTCAGCAGCCGCCCGATGTCGATGATGCAAACCTGCGGCGCGTGTCATGACACTGCGTTCATCGCGGGCTCCAGCGATCATCTCGCAGCAGGAGTGTTCGGCCAGGAGGAAATGGACTGCCTGGTTTGCCACAGCAACGCTGGTAAGCGCAGGTCGTGGGACGCTTTGGAGTTCAATTCCGACGGGTCGCTGGCAGAAGGTGTGTTGATCATTCACAAGCCGAAGGATGAAAACTGTGCGCAATGCCACGGACTGGTGAGCAATGTCCTGGATGTGCCGTTGACGATAAACGCCGGCCCCGAAAACCGCAAAATGACCGACCGGACCGGCCAGGTCATTTCACCGCAAAAAATATCCAACAGCGGTTTGAATATCGCGGGTAAAGAGGCGCTGACGCATCCTTTCGATGTTCATGCCGACCGGGTCATCGGTTGTGTCAATTGCCATTATTCGCTGAACAACCCGGTGTATTTCCAGCAGCGTGACGAGAGCAGGCCCCTGCACCTCGATTTCGACCCCCGCCGCCTGACCAACGCAGACTACCTCGAACGGCCGCTGCACCAGATCGCCAAGGGCAGTTCCGTGCATGGCCTGGGTGCTGTTGAAAGCAAGAACAGCATGCGGCGATGCGAGTCATGCCACGACGCCACTAACGTCCACGAATGGCTGCCGTACAAAAAACGGCACTTCGCCTCGCTGGCCTGCGAATCCTGCCATATTCCCAAGGTTTACGGGCCGGCGCTGCAAACGCTGGACTGGACGCTGGTGGACGGTGGTGGGCAGCCGCAACGGCAATACCGGGATGTCGAAGGCGACCCTGCCACCGCTGACAGCCTGATTCACGGCTTCAAGCCCGCCATGCTGGCCCGTGAAAATGTGGGCGGCGAGCGCAAGCTGGCGCCGTTCAATCTGGTCACGCGCTGGCATTGGCTGGCTGGTGCAGATGCCAAGCCCATCGACGGCGCAACTCTGGCCGAGTTGCTTTACGACGGCGACCTGCTGCGGCCGGAGGTCAGGGCCGCGCTGGACCGCGATGGCGACAACGTCGTTTTTCCCGGCGAATTCCGGTTGGACTCGAAGAATTCGGTAGAGGCCGTGCGCGGCCTGCTCGAGGCATCAGGCTTGACCGATGTCCGGCTGGCCGGCGAGGTGATGCCTTTCCCGATCAGCCACAACGTGGTCAACGGGGTGTGGGCCACACGGGATTGCCGCAATTGCCACGGCGCCGATTCCGTATTGGCTGTTTCATTCACGCTTTCAGATTACCTGCCGGGCGGTATGTTGCCGCTCATGGAGAAACAGGCCGGTATCGGGGTCGGCGGCCGGATCAGTAACTCTATAGGCGGAGGAGCCAGTTTCACAGCCGACGTCAGCCAGGAAGGCTACTACATTTTCGGCCTGAGCAGCCTGGAATGGGTGGACTTCGCCGGCCTGCTGATGTTCCTCGGAATTTTGCTTGGCGTAACGGTACACGCGGTCGCACGCTACGTTGCCAAACGCCGCAGGCCGCACCGCAAGCAACCCACCCGCCGGGTGCACTTGTACGACGCCTACGAGCGGATCTGGCACTGGCTGCAGGCGAGCGCAATCCTGATCCTGATCTTCACCGGCTTGATCATCCACAAACCGCACATTTTCGGCATGTTCAGTTTCGACTATGTCGTCCAGGTGCATAACGTGCTTGGATTCATCCTGCTGATCAACGCGGCGCTGGCCCTTTTCTATACCTTGGCAAGCGGTACGATCCGCCGCTTCTTTCCCGAACGGGACGGTTTCATCAGGCGGTCATTCGAACAGGCGATGTTCTATTCAAAAGGTATCTTCGCCGGCGAGGCGCATCCGCTCGAAAAAACCAAGCAGAACCGCCTCAACCCGCTGCAGCAGATCACTTACCTTGCCATCCTCAACATCCTGTTACCCGCCCAGGTCATTACCGGCGTTCTCATGTGGGGGATGCGGGAGTGGCCGCAACTGGCGACTGCCCTGGGCGGCCTCCCTGTGCTGGCGCCGATCCACACCTTTTTGGCCTGGGCGTTTTCCGCTTTCATCGTGATGCACGTTTACCTCACCACCACCGGCGAAACACCATTGTCCGGGATCAAGTCCATGGTCAGCGGCTGGGAGGAAATGGAAGCGCACGAACGGCATAACAAAGAGTTCGCAAAGGAGACGGTCAATGTCTGACCGTGCAAAACCCTACATGAATCCTTACCTTGCAGGGGCGCTGCTGGGCATCGTCCTGTTCCTGGCCTTTTTTGTCACGGGAACCGGTCTGGGTGCTTCAGGCGGCCTGAACCGAATGCTAGTTTATGTGCAGAATATGGTGGCTCCCGAACACATCGACCAGGTGCCTTACCTGTTGAAGATGGCCGGCGGCAGCAGCAATCCGCTGAACAGCTGGATTGTCTACCTGACCGTCGGCACGATCATCGGCGGCTTTGTCTCCGGATTGTTCGGCCGACGCGTGAAAGTGGAAACCAACAAAGGCCCGAGAATCGGCAACAAAACCCGCTGGATGATGGCTTTCATCGGCGGCGCCCTGATGGGATACGGAGCGCGCCTGGCGCGTGGCTGCACATCGGGACAGGCCCTGTCCGGAGGCGCAGTGCTGTCGGTCGGCAGCTGGGCCTTTATGTTCGCGGTCTTTGCCGGGGCTTACGCCCTGGCGTATTTCCTGCACAGATACTGGAACTAGGAGAGGCTGACATGACCACTTTTCCTCTGCCTTTGGCCGAACTGCTGGGGCAATACGGTTCCTATTTCATTTATTTGCTGATCGGCGTGCTTTTCGGGGCCACGCTGGAAACAGCCGGATTCGGCAATTCGAAAAAACTGGCGGCACAGTTCTATTTCAAGGACCTGACCGTGTTCAAGGTGATGTTCACAGCCATTATCGTAGCTTGCGTGCTTATCTTTCTCTCCTCCGCGCTGGGCTTGCTGGACTACAACCTGGTCTGGGTGCCGCCAACCTATCTTTGGCCCGGGATCGCCGGTGGATTGATCATGGGCGCCGGATTCATCGTGGGTGGATTCTGCCCGGGCACTTCGCTTGTGGCGATGGCCACCGGAAAAATCGACGGCGTGTTTTTCGTTCTTGGCGTTCTCACCGGGATATTCCTGTTTGGCGAGACCGTCAGTAACTTCGCTGTCTTCTTTGAAAGCTCCTACATGGGCCGCTTCACGCTGCCTGAACTGTTCGGCCTCAGTTACGGCGTGGTCGTACTGGGCGTCGTGGCGATGGCATTGTTCATGTTCTGGGGCGCGGAAAAGATCGAGGCCGCGGTCGGTGGCGAAACCGCGCAGAAGGCGCCGCGCTGGGCCGTGCCGGCCGCCGCTGCGCTGATTGCTCTGGCAGTAGTTAGCCTGGTTATCGGGCAGCCCGACAACGATGACCGCTGGAAAATGATCGAAGCGGATCAGCTTGCCATGCTGGATGAAAGAGCGGTGCAGATAGAGCCTGCCGAGTTGTTGAGCGTGGTTCATGATGCCCAGATCAAAGCGGTATTGCTGGATGTCCGGGATGAGCGTCATTTCAACCAGTTCCATGTTCACGGTGCACGGCGCCTGCCTCTGGACGGGGTGGTCGATTCAGTCCGCGAATTGATGTTCGAGCCGGCCAACACCGTCTTTGTCACGATGAGCAATGATGAAACCGGCGCCACAGAGGCCTGGAAGGCGCTGAAAGCAGAAAGCCTGCCCAACGTGTACATCCTGGCGGGTGGGGTGAACAACTGGATCCGCACCTACAGCGATGAAGGATTCCGGCGGGATAGCCTCCTGAGAAACCGGGAGAACGATCAGCCGGCTTATCGATTCGACGTCGCGATCGGTT
>CAMYKC010000031.1:17435-21783 GCA_947258865.1 uncultured Lysobacterales bacterium | reverse complement strand
TGTTGCCGTCAGAGTCTGCCACACTGATATGGGTCGTGCCGCGGCTGAACAGGGAGTGTAAATCAAGGCCTTGCCGCCACTCGGCAATGGTTTTTTCATCGAGCAGCTTCCCCTTTGTCTCGTCGTCCAGACCCCCTTCCATCGAAAAGCTGTGCCTGGCCACGCTGGCCGCCCGCATTCCACGAAGCAGGTTGAGGGCATGCTGCGAACTCCCCCAATTGACTTGACCCTTCTGCCAATCGCTCATGACCCCAAGCGCAAAAGCCACCAGGCATCCGCCAGGCGAAGGAGGTGGATTGATCGCACATTTTGCATCATGGTACCTGAAAATCACCGGCTTTCTTTTTTCCACGCGGTAGCCGGCCAGGTCCTCGCGCGTTATGTGCCCGCCTTTCTCACTGCAATCTTTTGCGAGCAATGAGGCCCAATCGCCCCGGTAGAAAAGATCAGGACCTTCCTCGATCAGGGCATCGAGTGAATCAGCCGCCTGGATATTGCACAGGAGTTCGCCTGCCCTGATCAGCCGTCCGGGCCTTGATGGCGATTCATACAGGGCGAATGACTCTGGGGTCGCTTCCATGATGGGGCGTAAGACCCGGATGATGTAATGGTGGAAGGCATCGACCTCCACGCCCGAGCGGGCCAGTTCGATCGAAGGCGAAATAATCTCGCCAATGGGCATCCGCCCCAGCTCGCTGTGCGCTTCGAAGATCCCGGCGATCACGCCCGGAACAGCCATCGATCCCGCGCCTATGTGAAATTCCTGCTTTGCCGTGCCGAAATTGGCCATAATCGGGTAGAAGTCAATCTCGGATTCCGGACGGCGCCGTCCCGGGGTTTGGCAGAAGAAATCGTAAACTCTCGGTCTGTCCCCATCCGGCAGAGCCAGCAGAAAGCCGCCGCCGCCCAGGCTCGCTAAAAGAGGTTCGGCAATCGAAGCCGTGCACAGGGCCCCCAGGGCCGCATCGAAAGCGTTGCCGCCGGCCTCCAGGATGTTCACCGCTGTCTGTGAAACTTCCGCGCTGCCGGAAGCCGCCACGCCTATTCTCTTACCCAAGATCACGTCTCTTTGAAATCAGGCGAGAGAAGATAACACACGCACGGCAAGCCGCAACCATTGCAGTTTGTGCCGGGCGTACCTATAAAGTACCTATGCGAGTACTGGGTATAGAAACATCCTGTGATGAAACCGGCGTAGCCTTGTACGATGGTGAGCTCGGCCTGATGGCGCATTCCTTGTACTCGCAGGCGCATATCCATGCCGAGTACGGCGGCGTCGTGCCGGAAATCGCTTCACGTGACCACGTAAGAAAGCTGATCCCCCTCCTGGATGAATGCCTGCGAGAAGCTGCCTGCGGGCGTAGTGATATTGACGGGGTTGCTTATACGGCGGGCCCGGGCCTGGTCGGCGCCCTGCTCGTAGGCGCCTCTGCGGGACGTGCTATCGCCCTGTCACTGAATGTTCCGGCCGTGGCGGTTCATCACATGGAGGGACACTTGCTGGCGCCATTACTGGAACCTAACCCCCCTGAATTTCCTTTTGTTGCCCTGCTGGTTTCCGGCGGCCACAGCATGCTCGTCGAAGTCGCTGCGATAGGCGAGTACCGGGTCCTGGGCGAGACGCGTGACGATGCCGCGGGGGAGGCATTCGACAAGACAGCGAAACTTCTTGGCCTGGGCTACCCCGGCGGGCCAGCACTTGCCATAGCCGCCGAATCGGGCGACCCGGACAAGTTTTCTTTCCCGCGCCCGATGACTGACCGCCCGGGTCTGGAATTCAGCTTCAGCGGACTGAAGACGCACACCCGAAATCTGTGGCACAAGCATTCCAACGAGGACAACGCGCAGGCCGATATTGCAGCCGGCTTTCAAAAAGCGGTCGTGGACACCCTGGTCATCAAATGCCGCCGCGCCATGCAACAGACACGTTGCGGGCATCTGGTCATAGCCGGTGGTGTCGGCGCCAACCTGCAACTGCGCGAAGCGCTCTCACGTGCTGGCAGAAAGTACGGCTGGGGCGTTTCCTATCCCCGCATCGAATTTTGCACGGATAATGGTGCGATGATCGCATTTGCCGGTTACCATCGGCTGCTGGCCGGACAGTTCGAATCCGAGGTCATCCTGGCAAAGCCCCGCTGGCCCATGAAGGATCTCGGAACACTCCGCTAAACCACAGGAATGGAAAAACGCATGGACCGAGTTTTTATCGAAAATCTCACCATAGAGACCGTGATCGGTATCTTTGACTGGGAGCGTGAAATCAAACAGGCAGTGAGCCTGGACCTGGAAATGGACTTCGACATACGTAAGGCTGCCGTGTCGGATGCCATCGAGGACACTCTCGACTACAAGGCAGTCTCCAAGCGCCTCATCCATTTTGTCGAAGAGAGCCAGTTCCAGCTGGTCGAAGCATTGGCCGAGAAATGCGCTGACATCGTTCTGGAGGAATTCCCGATCAGCCGGCTGAAGTTGAAACTGAGCAAACCCGGTGCGGTTCGCGGCTCCAGCGCAGTCGGCGTGATTATCGAACGCAGCAGGCCCGGCAGCCGGCCATAAAAAAATGAGTATCGCCTATCTGGGCCTGGGCAGTAACGTCAATGCGAAGGCCAATATCTCAGCGGGTATCAGCAACCTGCGTGTCACGTTCAGCCATGTCGTGATTTCACCGATATACCGGTCCCGCGCCGTTGGATTCGAGGGAAATGACTTCATCAACCTGGTGGCCCGGATAGAAACCAGGCTGTGTCCGCTCGACCTCAAGCATTACCTGAATGACCTAGAAGACCATCATGGACGGGCGCGGGACGTACCCAAATTCTCCGACCGGACCCTGGATATCGATATCCTGCTTTACGATGACCTCTGGCTCCTGAGCCCGGTACTGCAAATCCCGCGCCATGAAATCCTGACAGCAGCCTATGTGCTGAAACCGCTGGCCGAGCTTGCGCCAAAGCTTGTTCACCCCGCCTGCCGCAGGACTATTGGTGAGCTATGGAATGAATTTCCGGAAAAGGACACTGCTCTGGAACTGATCAAGCTGTAAGAGCCTGCATGAGGCCGATATCGCGCACGCGAAACCCTTATATGTTGAGAGAACGGCCGCCGTCGACCGCGAGAATTTGGCCGGTGACGTAAGGGGCATCCAGGGCAAGATAAGCGACCGCGGAAGCGATGTCCGTGGGGTCACCGAGACGGCCGAGGGCCGTGCGCCCAAGGATCGATTGCTTTACTGCCGCGCCGGGTTCGCTATCAGGCCACAGGATCGCGCCTGGCGACACACCATTTACCCTCACCACCGGCCCCAGTTCCTTCGCCAGCGCCTTCGTCATCATGGCGATGCCGGCCTTGGAAATGCAGTACACATCATGCCCGCTCATGGGCCGCTCCGCATGAACGTCAACGATGTTGACGACCGACCCGCCCGCGGTTTTCAATTCGTCGAGTAATGCCTGGACAAGGAAGTACGGTCCCCGGAGGTTGCTGTTCAGCAGGTCTTCCCACTGCCAGGCCAGGGTCTCACCGATGGCGGTTGGATAAAATCGCGAGGCATTATTGACCAGGATATCGAGCCGCTCAAACGTGGATTGGACCTTGGCGGCCAGGCTGTCGACGCCTGCAGGAGAGGACAAGTCCGCCTGAGCCAGGTGAGCGCTTCGATCGCGTTGAGTATTGAGCCGTTTGGCGAGCCGATCGGCGCCTTCCCGATTTGAATTGTAGTGGAGCAAAACGTCACAGCCCTTGTGGTGCAGGGCTTCTGCGATCGACGCGCCGATCCGCGCCGCGGCCCCTGTTATCAACGCTGTTTTTCTACTGGACATGCTTCTTTCGCTCCAACAAAATGCCCTATGTCCCGCGACATCCTGCCCGAACCCCCGGTAGAGCTCAAGCAACTGAGTGATTTACTGTCGGGCCGAATCCGGCAAGCGATCAGGGAGTCCGGGATGATCCCCTTCTCCCGATTCATGGAAATGGCGCTTTACGAGCCCGGACTTGGCTACTATTCAGCGGGTCTGCACAAACTGGGGGAATCGGGCGATTTTGTGACCGCACCGGAACTGGGCTCATTGTTCGCATCCTGCCTGGCGCGACAGGTGTCACAACTGGCCGGAATGCTGGGAGAATACGACATCCTGGAGATCGGCGCCGGAAGCGGCAGAATGGCAGCAGACCTGCTTCGCGAGCTGGATCTGGATCGCGCTCCCCGCCGCTATCGCGTGCTGGAGCGCAGCGCTGATTTACGTCAGGTTCAACGTCAGCACATCGCATCCGCTGCCCCGCAGTGGCTGGACCGGGTGGAGTGGCTGGACCGACCGCCTGACGACGACTGGCAAGGCGTGCTGATCGCTAA
>CAMYKC010000031.1:0-17423 GCA_947258865.1 uncultured Lysobacterales bacterium | reverse complement strand
GCGGAACACGACGGTGACCTGGGCTGGGCGCAACGGCCCGCACCCGCAGACCTGGACGCCGGGGTCCGGCTAATCGAATCCGGGCTGGAGACGGGATTCAGGGAAGGGTATCGATCGGAGATCAATTTGCAGCTGCCGGCCTGGCTGGAAGCCGCAACGCAAAACATGTCTCGCGGCGTCGCGCTGTTTTTCGACTATGGCTATCCGAGAAGCGAATACTATCTGCCCGCTCGATCTGACGGCACGCTGATGTGCCATTACCGGCACAGGGCGCATGACGATGTTTTCTTCTGGCCGGGTCTGCAGGACATCACGGCCTGGCTGGATTTCACTGCGCTGGCCGAAGCCGCAGACAGCTGTGGCCTCGATATCGAAGGTTACACCAGCCAGGCCATGTTCCTTTTGGGATGCGGACTGGACCAGGTTCTTGCGAAACAGCGCTCCGAAAGCCAGGACGGGGGACTGGCGTTAAGCGCCCAGGCAAAGCAGCTGACTTTGCCGGGGATGATGGGTGAACGCTTTCAGGTGATGGGTCTGGGCCGAAGCCTGTCCGGCCCGCTGATGGGTTTCAGCCTGACCGATCTGAGGCACCGGCTATAGCTTCGATCCTGGCCTGCCTGAGTTTTTCACCAATCTGAACGCCCTGCAGATTGTTCATATCGAGATCCCTCGCCCGTACCGACAACACTGCTTTCAAAGCCGCATCGAGACGCCCTGCCTGGGGATAGGCGCGGTCCTCCATGCCCTTTCTTCCCCGGTAATCGGCTTCACAGGCATGGATGAAATCCTGCAGGTGTTCCGGCCGGCGCAGGAGATCCGCATCCTCTATGAGCTTCATGATCCTGGCCGGCTGCATTTCACACATGCGGTGACAGCGAAGGTGGAGTGCGCCCACGTTCAATGCCAGGTCGCGAAAAGAACCCGGCGCTTTCAGCCGATCGCATACGCGCTTAATCAGGGGAATACCGCGTTGTTCATGGCCAACGTGAGAAGGCCACTCAGACTTCGGCGTCAGGCCCTTACCCAGGTCATGCAAAAGAAGGGAATAAACCACCTTGGCTGACCAACCTGACCGCGCCGCCAGGTTCATGGTCATCAGCACGTGCTCGCCGGTATCGATCTCAGGATGGTATTTTTCAGGCTGGGGGACTCCGAACAGCCGGTCTACCTCCGGCAACAGCGCCGCCAGCGCTCCGCACTCCCTCAGGACTTCGATAAACACTCCGGGTTGTGCCGAGGCCATGGCCGATTCCACTTCAGCCCAGACACGCTCCGGCACGAGGTAGCCAAGTTCACCCGAATCATTCATTTTGCGCATCAGTTCCAAAGTTGATTCATGCACCCGGAATCCCATCGCGGCAAAGCGGGCGGCAAACCTCGCAACCCGCAAGACTCGCAGAGGGTCTTCGCTGAATGCCGGTGAAACATGGCGCAGCAGGCGGGATTCGAGATCACGCACTCCGCCATGGGGATCAATCAATTGACCTTTACTGTCCCTTGCCATTGCGTTAATGGTGAGGTCCCGCCGCTGCAGGTCCTCTTCCAGTGTCACTCCGGCATGAAAATCAACCGAGAAGCCGTGGTAGCCGTGGCCTGATTTTCTCTCCGTGCGGGCGAGCGCGTATTCCTCGGAAGTTTCCGGATGGAGAAATACCGGGAAAGACGAACCTACTTGCCGGTAACCCTTTTCCAGCATGTCCTCCGGCGTGCTGCCGACCACGACCCAATCTTTTTCCCTGTGGGGCAGGCCCAGCAACTCATCACGGACAGCGCCGCCGACCAGGTAGACGGCCCGGCCCATGCTAGCGGTCAACCCGCCTGCGGCAGTTGTCCAGCTGGTGCTGGTGCGGAGAACCTTTCAGGTAGCCTGGAACGACACTGCCGATACTCTTTGGCTGGATGCCAAATCGCCACAGGCTGTTTTCGACACTGGTGTTGTCCGTTTGCAAAGACCGGTAGTTGTCACTGGAAAATGGTTTGCCCGGCACGAAGTCCATCAGGTAGCCCTGCAGGCGGGACAACGAGTCCGGCAAACCCACAATTTTGCGTTTCAGCCCGGCGCTACGGGCGGTGAATTCAACCAGTTCGCGTAAGCTGTATTCTTTGGGCCCAACCATTATCAGGGTCTGACCGATGGTCTCCGGGTCTGCGATTGCGGCCGTGATGGCTGCCGCTACATCGCCCACCCAGACGGGCTGCATTCTGGCGTCCGGGCAGGCCAGGGGTAACACGGGAGCCAGTTTCAATAAACCGGCAAACCGGTTGAAGAAGGAATCACCATCACCGAATATGACCGAGGGTTGCACAATGGTGCTGTCGAGATCGTCTGCGGCGCGAATCTTCTCCTCCGCCAGGCCCTTGCTGATCAGGTAGTGGCTGTTTCCTTTCCCCGCGTTTAATGCGCTTACGTAAAGAAAACGTCTGACCGCACTCGACCGGCAGGCCTCTATGATGTTTTCCACCAGGCCGGTGTGCACCTTCATGAATCCCTTACCGCTGCGGCCGGATTCATTCAGGATGCCGACCATGTTGATGACTGCGTCAGCACCATCGAAATACCTGGAAAGCGAATCCGTATCGTATCCGCTGGATTGTCTCACTTCGACACGGGGAATCACCGTCAGGTCGCGGCAGCCGGGTTTGTAACGACTCAACGCCAGGCAATGATGTCCTGCCTTCGACAGTTCCGGAAGCAGATGATGTCCGACAAATCCAGTCGCTCCCAGCAACACGATTCGCATACTCAACTCCTTGAAGCCAGACGGGAATAAACCCGGTGCGGAAGTCAGCCGGGAGTCCGACAGACGACTTCGGCTGTTTCAGTTATTTTCATGGTACCGCCGATAGGGGCGGAATCAAATGCGGGCATGCGAGACGAGATGCGCGTCACCGGCTGCATGAGACGCCAATCGTACAGCGTTGAAAACGCCATTACCCGGGGAATGTAGTCCCTTGTTTCGAAATAGGGAAGTGTCTCAACCCAAATCACGGGATCGCTGGTCTGCCGGTCAGCCAACCAGCGGTCCACCGCATGAGGACCCGCGTTATAAGCGCCCGAAGCGAGTACCGGGTTGTTGTAAAAACGGTCCAGCAAATCACGCAAATAGGTCGTGCCAAAGCGTATATTATCCTCGGCCTGCATCAACTGCTGTCGTCCCGTATAGCTGTACGAATGAATTTTCGCCAATTGTTTCGCGGTTTGTGGGGTAACCTGCATCAGGCCGCGGGCGCCCGCGGAGGAGACCGCATCTTCAGCCATTGCACTTTCTGAGCGCATCAATCCCATAATCCAGGATGGATCGAGGTTCATGCTGTTGGCGTTGGACTGCACCAGCGGTTGATATTCAATCGGAAAACGCCATTTGTACCAGCGTAAATCACCGCTGTTACCCAGCGCAAAAATGGCCATATCGGGCCAGTCTTCCCGGGTAGCCAATGCCGCGGCGACCCTCAGCTCCTGGGTGTCAAGCTTTTGGGCGGCCATCGTCCACTCGCTTCGTGCCCAGTTTGCAATCCCCGCTTTTCTCAATTGCAACGCCCGGTCGAATCCCGGCTGATGAGCCAATGCTTCGACCGTAGCGGCGTCGACATGCGGTTCCTGCGCACAAATGGTATAGGGCAGGTCCATCGAGTCGGCGGAGAGAAAACCGTAATAGTTTGTCTCCAGCGCCAACTCAGTCAGCCGCGACCGGGCTTCGTCCGCATCGCCCGATTCGAGGCGCGCGCGTGCATCCCAGTAGCGCCATTGCGCATCATCCCGGAGCTCCGGCGACATAGCCGAAATGGTTTTGATTACGCCTTCCCAGGCGCCTCGGGAAAGATCATGGCGCGCAGACCATTCCAGCAGCTGATCATCGCGATAGTCGTCCGGAACCGCTTGCATGCGGTCCGGGGTGGCCACCGCGCCGTCGACCGCAGACCACAGAGCCATTTCCCTGAGGATGCCGCCGCGCATAACAGGAGGCCAGTTGAAATGGCTGTCCAACGCCTGGAATATCTCCCAGGCCCGATCGGGATCGCTGCGGGAAAGCCGCTTCAAGCCATACTGGGTAATCTCGCGGCTTTTTTCGACATCAGGCCACTGGCTAGCCCGGTCCAGCCGGTGATAACCCGTCCGGTCCTGCTGATACCAACGGTCCACCCAGGCGCGCTCGCTCTCCAAGACGTAACGAGCGAGGTACAAAATCAATCTGGGCTGGCGCGCATCCATGGCCAACCGGATACGCTCCCAGGCCAGGCCGGATGTAATCCCTTTCTCCTTCTTCAGCCACGAAAACACCGGATCGCAGGCATCCGGTTGCGATTTGCCCACTGTCCAGAGTGATTGGGCAACAGGCAGCAAGCCTTCTGTCTGACCGCGTCGTATCCGCGCATGGGCAAGGTGACACTGCACCTCCGTGTCAGCAAAACCGGGCGCGTACAGGATCAGCGAGTCCCATTGCCCTTGTGTGCCGAGCGTCCGCAACCAGGCTTTCTTCAGACCCGCATGGAACGCCCAGTCTTCATGGCTGTCGAGGAAATCGGACATTTCCCTGGCAGGAACCTGGCGCCGGCGATGCCGCAGATCCTCGTATTGAAGGTAGGGAAAGAGCAGGTAGTCCCGTAATCCGGGCATCGACTGTTCGAATACCGCTCGTTCTCCCCGCGAGGCCGCGTTCCAGGCACGGCTGAATTCCTCACGTTGTTGCGTCACGCGGTCTCCCGCTGAAAGCTGACCCAATGGAATGAATATGATGAAGAGCAGCAACCAGGCGCAAAGCATGCACCTGAGGCCGGAAAACTCGGGTATCCTGCCGTTATCTGAAAAGTTATCAAAAATGACTTGGCGGGAATTGAGAATCACGTGCAACAGAATATGAAAACGAGGGCCGGCCGGCAAGCGAATGATTCCTGAATTCTTGATGATCGGTGCGCTGGCGGGCTATCTTGCCGGTTTTCTGGGAATCGGCGGTGGATTTGTGATTGTGCCGGCACTCGCTTTCCTTTTCATGCGGGATCCGTCAACCGCGCCCTGGGCCATCCACATGGCCATTGCCACGTCGCTCGCCACGATGCTGCTGACCTCGCTCAGCTCCATAATCGCTCACCACAGCAGAGGCGCCATCAACTGGCCGCTGGTGCGCTCACTATCCTTCGGGCTCCTGGTGGGTGCGTCGCTTGGCGCCGTCATTGCTGACAACCTGAAAGGAGAGGTGCTCGTCCGCGTATTTGGTGTATTTGCCATCCTGGCCGGGCTGAGGCTTGTTCTTGCCAAGCAGCCACTGGGTCAAAAACCTCTTCCCGGTCAGCCGCAAGTCAGTATTGTAGCCCTCGTGATCGGCGCTATTTCCAGCCTGATCGGCATTGGCGGCGGGGCATTAACCGGACCCTGGCAGCTGTGGCACGGGATCAGAGCACAGAATGCCGTCGCCACTTCGGCGGCATGCGGATACCCGATCGCCATCGCGGGATCGCTTTCCTTCGTTTTTCTGGGACAGGGCGGCGCCATGCCGGATAGTACGCTGGGATACGTTCATCTGTCCGCATGGCTCGGCATCGCGCTGGCCGGGGTGTTGGCGGCCCCGCTGGGAGCGGCTACGGTTCACAGGCTGCCCCCGGCCCTGGTGCGGCGCATTTTTGGCGTCTTCCTGACCCTCGTCGGATTGCGGATGGTTGCTGGATTCTAGACCGGCCTGCCTGGCTCTACACTGATGATTGGGCGGGTCGCTTCGTGCAACTGGACTTCCTCGGGTAATTCGATTTCCACGGCAACCGGACAATGGTCGGAAAAAGTGACGTCGAAGGTTTCCGCTACGCCAGCAATCAGCGTGTTACTCAGCAGGATATGATCGATGGCCCGTTGGGGCTGCCAGGAAGGATAGGTCGCCATGCCTCTGGTGGGAGCATGCAGGGCCAGCGTTTCCTGGAACTCGAGCAAATGGGGCGAATCCACTTGTGTATTGAAGTCTCCCATGACAATCAGGTTTCTGCTGCTGTCGAGTTCGCGCGAAAGGAACCTGAGTTGCTGGGCCCTGGCTCTTTTGCCAAGCGCCAGGTGCACAACCGCAATGTCCAGCCCGTTGAAGCCACTGCCAAACCGTGCCAGTAAAGTGCCGCGGCCCGGGATAACGCCGGGAAGACGATGCTCCTCTACCGCGTCTGGCTCGAAGCGGCTCAGAAAGCCGTTGCCGGCATAGGCCACGGTGCCGACTTTACGATTCGACTGATGGCACCAGAACGGCATCCCCGCGTGGGTGGCAAGGTATCGGGACTGGTTGATAAATCCTGACCTGAGACTGCCTGAATCCACTTCCTGCAACGCGACCATGTCGAAAGGAGCAACGAGTTCAGCAATAGCATCCAGGTTTTCAACCCGCTGGGTATGCGGCAGAACCTGACGCCAGCTGTGGGTGACATAGTGGTGGTAACGGGCGGTCGAAGTGCCCGCCTGTATGTTGAAACTCAGCAGGCGGATGATTTGCCCGTTGCGTCGAGATGGCTCGTGTTGTTGCACCCTTCAGATTGTAACCGAGTTCCTGCTACTGCATTTTTGCGGATTCAAGCTCAACCAGGTAATCGACCACGTCCAGCATGACCTCAAAACTGGGAACCGCCGCGTTGCCGGCAATACGGTATTTGCCACTGACAACCAGCGACGGTGTGCCCTGGATGCCGTAGGACTGAACGAGGAGCTGATCCCTGCGCATCTTGCCGTCGACTGCGAATGACTGGGCTGTGGACAGAAATTTTTTCTCATCGACCCCGAACTGACTGTAAAACGTTGCCAGCTCATCCATGCTGCGCATGATTTTTTTCTCTTTCCAGAGCTGGTCCATCATGGCCATGTGTGCCTCTTCGGGGATGTTCATCAATTCCGCGGTGACAAAGCCCCGCGCATACAGTTCCCAGGAGCTCCGGCCAAAAACGACTGGAATCCGTTTGAAGACGACATGTTCCGGAAGGCGCTTCTTCCAGCTGTTGATATAGGGCTCGAAGGTGTTGCAGTGAGTACACAGGTAACTGAACAATTCGGCCACCTCGACCTTGTCTCCCGTCTCAGCGGGCGCCTGGTCAATCAGAAAGTAATGCAATCCCTCCTGATAGGGAACCAGCTTGTCGGTCTGTGCGAAAGCAACTCCGCTGACGATCAGCAGCACAGCCGCAAGCATCATCAGCGGACGAATCTTCGGTTTAAACATGGTCAACTCCCACAATCACCAGTCGTTATCGAACTCTTTTACTGACCTTCGCAAGGGCGTTCAGTTCAGTTGGCCAGATACAGGCCCTGCAGGTAGCTGGCGACTGCCTCGATCTCTTCATCGCTTAGTTCAGATGCCGAGCCATTCATGATGTTGCTGGCTTTATCGCCTTCACCCCAGTTCTCGCCCGAGCGGAATCGCGTGAGCATTTTGCTGGTGTAAACCGCGTGTTGGCCCGCCAGTGCCGGGTATCCGGCGAGCGGATTGCCTTCGCCGGCCGGGCCGTGGCAAGACATGCAGGCCGGCACACCGGTATCGGCATTGCCGGCGCGATAAATTCGCTCACCGAGCACGACCTTTGACGTGTCCGCAACACCGCCGGCGCTTTCCTGGGAAGCATAATAGGCGGAAAGATCAGCCATATCCTGTTCACTCAGACCAGGGGTGACGCCCATCATTTCAGGCACCATGCGTGATCCGGCTTTGATCAGCTGGAGCTGACGTTCCAGGTACTGCTCATGCTGTCCCGCCAACTTTGGCCAGTTCGGGACGGCGCTGTTTCCGTCAATGCCATGGCATGCGGCACAGATGGCCGACTTGGCCTGTCCCGCCGCGGCATCCCCCTCGGCGAAGGCTTGAATGCTGCTTAGCACCAGCAAACTGGCTACGGCCCGGAGCAAAAACCTCATTTTGCGATCTCCTCGAATCTGTTTCGTACTGTATTCAGGCTAGAATGGCCCGGTATTATCGCGGTTTCAACGGCCACGTTCCAGCTTATCCAGGCATAGAGATGACATCCGTTAATGTAAAACACAACCCAGACCGTTCAGCACGATACGTGATCAGTGCGTATCAACTGAAACAACTGCCCGAGGACGAGGGATTCGAAGTGGCTTTCGCCGGTCGGTCCAACGCCGGCAAATCCAGCGCCATCAACACGTTGACGGACCAGAAATCGCTCGCAAGAACCAGTAAAACCCCCGGGCGAACCCAACAGATCATCATTTTTGATATCGACGAGGACCGCCGTATTGCAGATCTGCCCGGTTACGGCTATGCGAAGGTTCCAGACAAATTGAAAGCGCACTGGCGCCATGTCCTGCAGCAGTATTTCCAACGCCGAAACTCGCTCAGGGGTGTCGTGCTGGTGATGGACATCCGCCACCCGATGCGCCCCTTCGACGAACAGATGCTCGCCTGGTGTGAAGCTTCGGGTGTGCCTTGCCACGTTTTGCTGACAAAGGCGGACAAGCTGAAACGCGGGCCGGCACAGGCAACGCTGCACGCGGTCCGGAAAAGTCTGCCGCCGGTCGCCACGGCCCAGGTATATTCTGCCAAGAGCCGGGATGGGCTCGAGGAGTTGATTCAGCGCCTGAACGAGTGGTATGAACTCGGCCCAACAGGATAGAATCTGAACCCAGGCTAAAGGAACCACATGATGACTTTTCCAGCTTCCCGCATGCGGCGCATGCGAGCGTACGATTTTTCCCGCCGGCTCATGCGCGAGAATGCCCTGACCGCCGACGATCTGATCTGGCCGGTTTTTGTTCTCGAGGGTGACGACGCCGTCGAACCGGTAGACTCCATGCCCGGCGTTCAGCAAATGACCATTGACCGTCTGCTGCCGGCGGCAGAGCACTGCCTGGAACTCGGTATTCCGGCCATGGCGTTGTTTCCGGTGGTGTCGACGGACTGCAAGTCTGACGATGCGCGCGAAGCCTGGAATCCGGAAGGGCTCTCGCAAAGAACGGTGGCTGCGCTCAAAAGCCGGTTTCCCGAGTTGGGCGTCATTACCGACGTTGCCCTGGATCCGTTTACAACACACGGCCAGGACGGGCTGATCGACGAGACCGGCTACGTGGTCAACGATGAAACCGTCGACGTTCTGGTCAAGCAAGCCTTGTCTCACGTGGAAGCGGGAGCCGATGTGGTGGCTCCCTCCGATATGATGGATGGCCGGATCGGCGCGATCCGTCAGGCACTGGAAACGGAAGGTTTTCCCAACAAACTGATACTCTCTTATTCCGCCAAGTATGCCTCCAGCTTCTACGGACCTTTCCGGGACGCTGTCGGCTCAGCGAGCAATCTGGGGGGTGGTAACAAGTACTCCTACCAGATGGACCCGGCCAACGGCGATGAAGCCTTGCGCGAAGTGGAGCTGGACCTGGAGGAGGGCGCGGACATGATCATGATCAAACCCGGCATGCCGTATATGGACATCATTCGCCGGGTGAAAGAAACCTTCGGGGTGCCGACTTTCGCCTACCATGTCTCCGGCGAATACGCGATGCTCAAAGCGGCTTCCCAAAATGGCTGGTTGGACGAGGAGGCTGTGGTGCTGGAAGCCCTGACCTGCCTGAAACGCGCCGGAGCCGATGGAATACTGACCTATTTCGCGGTGGAGGCCGCACAGTGGATCCGGGATCACAGTTGATCCGGCTGGCCGTTTTCGGCAAGCCAATCGCGCAATCCCTTTCTCCCCGTATTCACGGCTTGTTTGCACAACAGCTCGGTCTCAAGGTCGACTACCGGGCTATCGAGGCCGGTCCGAAGTCCTTCCCACGTCTGGTCACAGAGCTGGCGAAAAGCGGGGCGTGCGGCTGCAATATAACCGCTCCCCTTAAACGAGACGCCTGGAAATTGGCCGCACGCTGCAGCGCAAGCTCGAGCCGAGCCGAGGCGGCGAACACCCTGGTCTTTTTTGACACCGGTGAGTGGTATGCCGACAACACGGATGGACGCGGGCTGGTCCATGATCTCGAGTCCCTCGCCGGTTTCAGTTTCTCGGGAGCGAATATCTGCCTGCTGGGCGCCGGCGGCGCCGCGGCCGGGGTGCTGGCCGCGCTGATGCAGGCAGGCCCTGCAAACATTGTCATCGCTAACCGGACGGCATCGCGTGCGGACGAACTGGCCGAGCGTCATGCCGACCTGGGGCCGATCAGCAGCTGTACGCCAGCCCAAGTGGCATCCTGGGCGCCCTATGAACTGGTGATCAATGCCACTTCTCTCGGCCATGGCGGTACCGCACCGGAGCTTTCATCCAGTTGGTTCGCAACTGGCGGCATGTGCTACGACATGAACTATGGCCCCGCGGCAAACCCACTCGAACAGCTTTGCGCACAAAAGGGCATCTCGTATTGCGATGGTCTCGGAATGCTGGTAGCGCAGGCTGCGTTATCATTCGAACTCTGGACGGGCCAGGTTCCGCAAGTGGCTGATGTACTTCACCAGTTACGGCAGGCCGCGGGGTAAAAAACCGACTACGTTGCCGTCGTCGTCCAGTTCGGGATATTCCAGGCCGCGTTCACGGCAAAACTGTGTGATTGCGGGCTGCAACCATTCGAATCGTTGTTTTTCCCGCACGGCCTGGTCCAGGCACCGGGTGCCGTATAACCCTGCGGCCTCGCGCTGCCGCATCGCTTCGTACAACACAATCGCACACGCCACAGACACATTGAGCGACTGCGTCATTCCTTTCATGGGTATCCTCACCTCGTGATCAGCTTCAGACCGGGCGGCCTCGCTTACACCGAACAGTTCCGTCCCCACCACGAGGGCTGTCGGGACCGTATAGTCGATTTCGCGGTAGTCCAGGGCGGTTTCGGAGAGGTTGGCCGCCACCAGTTGGAATCCCCTGTCCCTTAGATAGCTGCAGGCTGCCGTCAGGTCATCATGGGGCCTGACGTTCATCCATTTTTCGGCACCCTGGGACGTTTTCCAGTGAATGGCCAGCCCGTCTTCGCCAGGAACCGCGTGTACCTCGTTTATGCCAACAGCGTCACACGTTCTGACGATGGCGGAAAAATTTCTTGGTTTGTGCAGACGTTCAGCCAGGACCGTCAGATCAGGTTGACGTTGATCCAGGACGGCGTCTATTTTTTGCCTGCGGTTATCCGTCATTCGGGCCGGGACTACGGGTCGGCTCGAAGTTGAGAGATGCAGTGGCGTGCTGTGTTCCAGGACTGGATCAGGAGCAAGGCCGGCATGATGAGAATCAGGCTTTTGAGCAGCCAGACCAGCGGCAGGCCACCGGCTTCCCTCGAGGCTTCCCGGGTGGCCCACGACGCCGCGACGTAATCCCAGCCGATATACAGCAGAAACAGGCTGAATGGCACCAGGAAAAGCAGCGTGCCGGCCAGGTTCACCCAATGCCTGTAACGATCGGACTTGGCGCGATAAAAAATATCAACGCGCACATGGTCATCCGTCTGGAAAGTCCAGGCAGCGGCCAGCATGAACACCATTGCATGCAGGTAAATCACACTTTCCTGCAGCCAGATCCAGCCCAGGTTCAGGCCATAACGTAAAACAACCACGCCAAAGGTGAGCAAGGTCATCAGCAAGGTCAGCCAGGCCACGCCGCGCCCGATGTGCCCGATCAGGCGGGTGGCAATTGATCCGTCGCGGGACTGTCCGGGGTTGTCTATTTCCACTCCTTGATCTTCCAGTAAACAGGCTGCACAGGATTCAGGGCTTTACTGTCCATGTCGAGTTCCAGCCTACCGTCGCCATCGGTGTCGATATAGTAGTAAGGAATGCCGCCCCTGGGCGTGATCTTCACCATGTAGATCTGCCCGTTATAACTGTATTCCTCCACAAGGCGTTCCTCTTCTTCGCGAATCGTGACAGTAGGCTCAAACTGCTCTTGCTGGACTTTTGGGGGGATCGGCACATCTCCTGCGGTCTCCGGCGGGATCGGCGGTGGTTTTTCCAGGTCATTCTGCGCCGCCAAAGTTCCGGTAAACAGCAACGCCAGCGGAATGACTGTAAGCAAAGGGGTAGCCATCCATGAATTTGATATCAGTTTTCTCATCGCTTGTGATTCCCTCTGGGTTAGACTGGGGTTTCGACCCCGTTTGGTACCAGTCACGATCCACTTTTTTATTTCATAATATCAGACCAGCCAACTCGATAAATGATTCCAAACCAGCCATGAGCAACAATCCAACGCTTTTCCTCGTCGATGGTTCATCCTATCTCTACCGGGCCTTTCACGCGCTCCCAAACCTGACAAACAGCCATGGTGAGCCTACGGGCGCCTTGCTCGGCGTCGCCAATATGCTCAAGCGCCTGCTGAATGAAGAACAGCCGGAATATATCGCGGTCGTTTTCGACGCCAAGGGTCCTACATTCCGGCATGAGATTTTTCCCGATTACAAAGCGACCCGGCCACCCATGCCGGCGGAGTTGAGCAGCCAGGTGCAAGCCATACTGGACTTCACGGAACTGCTTGGTCTGCCGATGCTGCAGGTGGAAGGCGTAGAGGCCGACGATGTAATCGGCACGCTGTCGCGTGCCGCTGAAAAGGCCGGTATGAATTGCGTGATCTCCACTGGCGACAAGGACATGGCGCAACTCGTAACAGCCAGTACGACGCTGACCAACACGATGACGGATACCGACATGGACTGCGACGGCGTCAAGAACAAGTTTGACGTTACACCCGATCAGATTGTGGATTACCTGGCGTTGACCGGGGATAAATCCGATAACATTCCAGGCGTCGAGAACTGCGGTCCCAAAACCGCTGCCAAGTGGCTGAACACATGGGACAGCCTGGACGGTGTAATTGCACATGCTGATGAGGTTGGCGGCAAGATCGGAGAGAACCTCAGGGTGGCGCTGGACCAACTGCCGGTCTCAAAGGAACTGGCCACGATACGCCGGAACCTCGAACTGGATTATCGGCCTGAGGACCTGCTCCGCCGCAACGTCGATGAGCGTGCACTGACCGCGGCGCTCAAGCATTACGAATTCAACAGCTGGCTGCAGGAATTCACGGATGACGATGATACCCAAAAAAATCTGAACGTCGAGTACCAGACCGTATGCACCCAGGAAGGCCTGGATGAATTGATCGGCGCACTCGAGGATGCTTCGCTGATCGCTTTCGACACCGAGACCACCAGCCTGGATTCGATGCAGGCGGAGTTGGTAGGTCTGAGCTTCTGCGTCGAGCCGGGTAAGGCTGCATACGTTCCGGTCGGTCACGATTATCAGGGGGCACCGCCCCAATTGGACCGCGATGCCGTTCTCGTAAAACTGAAGCCGTTGCTCGAAAACCCACGTAAACCAAAAGTGGGCCAGCACATCAAGTACGACATGAACGTGCTGTCGCTCTGCGACATCGACGTCCGGGGTGTCGCTTTCGATACCATGCTGGAATCTTACGTCTTCAACAGCACGGGAAGCCGGCACGACATGGATTCGCTTGCACTGAAATATCTGGGCAGGCAGACGACGCACTACGAGGACATCGCTGGCAAAGGCGCAAAACAAATCAGTTTCAGCCAGGTTCCCGTCGAGGACGCCAGCCACTACGCTGCCGAAGACGCCGATATTACATTGCAACTGCACGAGCATCTCTGGCCACGTTTGCAGAAACACGCTTCGCTTGCGTCGGTATTGCAGGACATCGAGATTCCATTGATCCCGGTGCTGGCCCGCATGGAACAGAACGGCGTGCTGATTGACGGCGAGTTGCTGGCGATGCAGAGCAAAGAAATGTCGAAGCAGATTCTCAAACTCGAGCAGGAGGCACATGATGCGGCGGAACAGCCGTTCAACCTGGGTTCCCCCAAACAACTGCAGCAAATCTTGTTCGACAAACTTGGCTTGCCGGTGATTCGCAAGACACCCAAGGGGCAGCCCTCTACTGCTGAAGACGTATTGCAGGAGCTGGCGGTCGATTACGAACTGCCCAGCCTGATTCTCGAGTATCGCTCCCTGTCCAAACTCAAGTCGACATATACGGATAAATTGCCCGAGCAGATCAACCCGCGCACCGGGCGGGTCCATACCTCCTATCACCAGGCTGTTGCCGCGACAGGACGGCTGTCATCGTCGGACCCCAACCTGCAGAATATCCCGATACGGACTTCTCTTGGCCGGCGTATCCGGGAAGCATTCATCGCGCCCCGCGGTTCGCTGATCATGGCCTGCGACTATTCGCAGATCGAACTTCGTATCATGGCACATCTGTCGGGTGATAAAGGACTGCTCAAGGCATTCCATGACAATGTCGATGTGCACCAGGCGACGGCCAGCGAAGTTTTCAACGTGCCATACGAAAAAGTTGACAGCGACTATCGACGGGCCGCCAAGGCAATCAACTTCGGGCTAATGTACGGAATGTCCGCATTCGGACTATCCAGGCAATTGAACATCGGCCGGGCAGAAGCCCAGGCTTACATGGATACCTATTTCATGCGCTATCCAGGGGTAAGCCAGTTCATGGAAGACACCCGCAAGCGGGCACGTGATCAGGGCTACGTGGAAACCCTGTTCGGCCGCCGCCTGTACCTGCCTGACATCAACGCCAGCAATATGCAACGCCGCCAGGGGGCCGAGAGGGCGGCTATCAACGCGCCCATGCAGGGCACGGCGGCCGACATCATCAAGCGCGCCATGATTGAGGTAGATGCCTGGCTGGAAAAGGAAAAACCCGATGCCCGGCTGATCATGCAGGTGCACGATGAGCTTGTGTTCGAGGTGAGAAAAGATCAGCTTGAATCATTGAAGGACGCGGTGGTTGCACGCATGTCCGGCGCTGCCAGACTGGATGTGCCGCTGGTGGTCGATACCGGCCACGGCCTGGACTGGGACACCGCCCACTGAGCGCCATGCTGATTCGCATTGCATTCTGGCTGATGCTGCCTGTCACGGCCATGCAGGGTATTTTGTTGCGACGCAAAGCCATCCGCCTGCCCGGCGCGGAAGGGGCGCGACAGGGCTCGGCCGGAAACGGTAATGGCGGCGATTTGCACCTGCTGGCTATCGGTGACTCCATTATCGAAGGTGTTGGCACGAAGCGCATCGAGGAATCGCTGCCGGTGCAATTCGCATCAGCCCTCGCGGAACGATCGGGACACATGGTGCATTGGCGGATTGAAGGAGAAAGTGGTTTTGATATCGTGGACGTTCTGGACAGGCTTCAATCACTGACTGAGACGGCACCGGCCGACCTGGTGCTTATCTCGGTCGGCGTCAATGACGTCACCGGCCTGAGCAGTACGCGTCACTGGCGTCAAAAAGTCGAGGAACTTCTGGACAAGCTCAATTCGCGCTGGCCTGACGCACGTATTGTTTTTGCCGGCCTTCCGCCGATGTCACTGTTTCCGCTTCCCCCACAACCCTTGAGGTTTTCACTGGGCTTGCGCGCCTCAGAGCTCGATCGCATCGCCGCAGACGTGATAAGCCGTTATCCAAATGCAGCCCACGCACCTACCCGGATCAACCCGATTGAACATGGATTCTGCGAAGACGGCTTCCATCCGTCGGCTAAATCCTGCAATCTATGGGCGTCGGAACTGGCAGAAATTGAAACGAGGAGTGATCGCGCATGAGTGAGCAAAAAGAACAAGAAAAGAAACTCAAACCGAGACCCGAAGACGTCAAATCGCCAGATGCCATCATCCGTGCCATGTATGACGTCATCTCGGGACCGGCCGGATCGAGAAACTGGTACCGGCTCCGCAGCCTCTATTTGGAAGGCGCCCGCCTGATCCCGATCGGTAGGCGTGTCCATGGTAAAGACGGTCTGCGCATCATGTCCATCGACGAATGGATTGACGACGTCAAGGGTTATTTCAAGGAAAACGATTTCCACGAGGCCGAAATCATGCGGCATACCGACCAATTCGGGGACATCCTCCAGGCATTCAGTACTTATGAAGCGCGTAATAGTCCTGAGAGTGAGCCCATAGCGCGGGGCATAAACTGCATCCAACTACTCAGGCATGACGGCCGTTGGTGGATCGTGACCGTCATGTGGGATAACGAGACCAAGGAAAATCCCGTCCCGGGTGAATTCACGCCGTATTTGTGGTAACCAGCGGCAAGGGCATCCCAATCTTACAGCCTGATGTTGGCTGTTCATTGATCCAGCCAGTCTCTCGGCCTCAAAAAGTCGTAGAGGACGGATTCTTCAGAGGCGGGTTCTGGTTGCCAGTTGTATCGCCAGGACACCAGCGGCGGCAGGGACATCAAAATCGACTCGGTGCGACCACCTGATTGAAGCCCAAACAGCGTTCCTCGATCGTAGACCAGGTTGAATTCCACGTAACGCCCGCGACGGTAAAGCTGGAACTGTCTCTGCCGATCGGTCCATGGTTCGTCCTTGCGCCGTCTGACGATGGGAACATAGGCTTCCAGATAACTGTCTCCAACGGCGCGCAGAAACTCGAAGCTGCGATCGAAACCCCATTCGTTCAGATCATCGAAAAAAAGACCTCCGACACCGCGCGCCTCGCCGCGGTGCGTCAGGTAGAAATACCGGTCACACCATTCCTTGAATCTCGGATACACATGGTCACCGAATGGGCGACAGGCGGACCACGCTGTTTTGTGCCAGGCAACGACATCTTCTTCTACCGGATAGTAAGGGGTGAGGTCGTAACCGCCACCAAACCACCACACCGGGTCTTCATCCTCTTTTTCAGCGATGAAGAACCGAACGTTGGCATGACTGGTGGGGACGTGAGGGTTTTCCGGATGGATGACCAGGGAAACGCCAAGCGCTTCGAAACTCCGGCCGGAAAGCTCAGGTCTCGCTGCTGTGGCTGAAGGCGGCAGATGGGCGCCGGTGACATGTGAAAAATTGACGCCGGCTTGTTCGAAAATCGCCCCGCACCTGAGGACACGTGTTCTCCCGCCACCACCCAATGGCTGATTTGTGTCCGCCGCTTCATCCTGCTCACGGGACCAGGCGTCTTCCTGGAAGACCGCCCCGCCATCCTCATCCTGCAACACCCTGCAAATCCGGTCCTGGAGTTTCAGCAGGTACCGCTTGACCTCACCAACCGGAATCATTGCGTCCGAACTCATCCTACCCTTCCCTGACGATTTTGCCGCTGGCCAGGTCACGGATCTCACTGGGCCGCCTTTCGTTGCCCAACTCGCCCTCTACGACACCACAGAGCGCCGAGCCAAAATAGCGCTGCACTTCCGCTGGGCGTCGGGCTGGTTCAGCAGACCTCGGATTAGCGCTGGTGGATACAATGGCGCCGCCAAAAGAGGCGCACAGGGCACGGCAAACAGGATGCGCCGTCAATCGCAGTGCGATGGTCGCGTGCTCTCCAGATAACCAATCGGGAACATCGTCAGCTTTGGGAAACAGCCAGGTCACCGGTCCCGGCCAGACCGACATGACCCGCTCACGATCCGCGCTGCTGATGGGTCGTGCGAAAGACTCGAAACGGTCCAGCCGGTCAGCAATCAGGATGAAGCCGGCCGAAACGGGCCGGT
>CAMYKC010000030.1 GCA_947258865.1 uncultured Lysobacterales bacterium | reverse complement strand
GATGGACCGATCATCGCCGTCCACGCGCAGGCGGGAGCAGTGAAGCGAAACTCCTTATATACTCTCCACTGCCAGCCTCGGGCGGGAACAGGTGCATTAATGAAAACGACAGTGTTACTGGTCAATCTCGGGACTCCGGATAGCCCTTCGGTTAGCGATGTGCGCAGATACCTGCGCGAATTTCTGAACGATCCACGGGTGGTGGACCTGCCCTGGTTGGTCAGGAAGATCCTGGTCAACTTGATTATTGTCCCATTCCGGGCCCCGAAAAGCGCAAAGATTTACCAAAAGCTGTGGACCGAGCAAGGATCACCGATCATTTTGCACGGCGAAAACGTGCAAAAGCTGTTGCAGGAAAAGCTGGGGCCGGACTACTCCGTGGAACTGGCCATGCGCTACAAGAACCCGTCGATCCCGGACGTTCTCGAGCGCGTACGGAAGTCCAATCCCGATCACATCATCGTATTGCCGCTGTTTCCACAATATGCTTCGGCCAGCACAGGCTCGGCGCTGCAGGAGGTGATGGACATTGTCGGTAAATGGTGGGTGATTCCGAACCTGGACTTCATCAGCCAGTACTGGGACCATCCCGGTTTCGTCAAGGCGCTGGTCGAACGCGGCCAGCAGTACGACTGGCGCCAGTACGATCATGTTCTTTTTTCCTATCACGGGCTGCCGGAACGCCAGGTCGACAAGGTTTACGACGCTGGCCTGTGCCAGGACCGAGATTGCGAGCACGAGATTACGGATGAGAACAAGTACTGCTACAAGGCGGCCTGTTACGGGACCACGCGGCTTCTGGCCGGCGGGCTGGGTATCCCTGAAGAAAACTATACGGTCTGTTTCCAGTCGCGGCTCGACAAAAAATGGCTGGAACCCTTCGCCGACAAAATGGTGGTTGAACAGGCGAAAAAAGGCGCCAAAAAATTGCTGGTCTTCTCCCCTTCCTTCGTCGCGGACTGCCTGGAAACCACGATTGAAATCGCCGATGAGTACCAGTTGCTTTTCGAACAGCATGGCGGAGAACAGATCCAGTTGGTGGAAAGTCTTAACGACCACCCGGCCTGGATCGACGCGCTTGAAGACCTGGTGAAGACCGGTTATTGAACCGCATGTCTTTGTAGGGTTTGAGCCTGAATCTACGCGGATGAGATGCTGGCAATCTGAATAACCTGAATGACGTACCAGCGTTTCATGAGATAGGATTATCGATCCGACCCCGGAAAGGCTTTTCACACCATGTTCAATCTTGCTGACAGGCTTGTTAAGAAAGTTTCACCTTCCAGGCTGGACCCGATGGGTCTGGGCCAGGCCTACTGGAAGTTCTGGCAGTCCGTAATGAAAAACCCCGGTAACCTGATGGTTCAGAATATTCAGCTGGCGTCTGATCAGCTCAGGTTGTTGCGATACGGCGTGAAAAAGGCCATGGGACAGGAAGTTGAGGAGGTCATTACCCCCGAAAAGGGCGACCGGCGTTTTAAATACCCGGCCTGGAGCGAGCAAGTCGTGTTCGACGTGTTCAAGCAGAGCTACCTGCTCGCTTCGAGTTACCTGATGAATCTTGCCAGCGGTGCGGACCTGGACAAGAAAAACCAGCACAAGCTGGAGTTTTTCACCCGGCAGACGGTCGACGCGTTGTCCCCGGCCAATTTTGCGATAAGCAATCCGGAGGTTTTGAAGGCTACCGCCGACAGCAAGGGCGAGAACCTGGTCAAGGGCATGCAAAACCTGATTGGTGACCTGGTGAAAGGCAAAGGACAGCTCAAAATCAGCATGGTCGACAAGAGCAAATTCGAAGTGGGTAAAAACATTGCGACCACTCCGGGAAAAGTCATCTACGAAAACGAAATGATGCAGCTCATCCAGTACACGCCGACGACTGACAAGGTGTTCAGGCGCCCGTTGGTCATCTACCCACCATGGATCAATAAGTTTTACATCCTGGATCTGAGCCCGAAAAACTCCTTTATCCGCTGGGCGGTGAGTAAGGGTTACACGGTGTTTGTGGTTTCCTGGGTCAATCCGAATAAGAGGCTCTCGCAAAAAACCTTCGAAGACTATATGAACGAGGGAATTTTCAAGGCCCTGGATGCGATCGAAGCCGCAACTGGCGAAAAAGAGGTCAATGCCATCGGTTACTGCATCGGCGGCACCTTGCTGGCCTGCGCACTGTCCCAGATGGCTGTCAGCGGAGACACACGAATCCATTCCGCGACCTATTTCACGGCCCAGGTGGATTTCAGCGAAGCCGGCGACCTGATGGTTTTCATCGATGAAAATCAGTTGGACAGCCTGGACAAACGGATGCAAAAGAAAGGCTACCTGGATGCCGGCAACATGGCTACGACCTTCAATATGCTGCGCTCCAATGACCTGATTTGGTCTTTCGTGATCAACAACTACCTGCTCGGCCGTTCTCCCGCGGCGTTCGACCTGCTTTACTGGAATAACGACTCAACCCGCATGCCGATTGCCATGCACAGTTATTACCTGCGTGAAATGTACCTGAAGAACAAGTTGGTCGAGCCGGGCGGAATCACACTCAATGGCATCCCAGTGGACCTGTCGGAAATTGATATTCCGATTTTCCTGCAATCGAGCAAGGAGGATCACATCGCGCCTTATCATTCCGTTTACAAGGCAACCCAACACTACTCGGGCCCTGTCACCTTCATGCTGGCCGGTTCCGGCCACATTGCGGGTGTGATCAATTCGCCGGAAATGAACAAGTACTATTACTACACCAACCCGGAAGTGCCCGAAGATGTGGGAGACTGGATAAAATCTGCAAAACACCACGAAGGCTCCTGGTGGCCCTATTGGCACCAGTGGCTGTACCGGAAATCCGGGCCCAAGGTTCCCGCACGAATACCGGGCGATGGCGCACTGGATGTCATAGAGGACGCGCCCGGACGATACGTCAAGATGAAATAAAAAAGTTTCGCTTTCGGCTGTTGCTTATTTCGCCTTTGCTGCGCGGCCTTTGCCTGCATCCGGCGAAACCAGCTCTCTGACCACTTCGCTGACACCGCTCCCCAGTTCAATCGCAACTTCCTGGAGGTCACCAGCCCAGGTGGCGGTACGCTTGCTGATTTCAATGGCCAGGTCCTGGTGGGCCCAAACCTTGTCCAACAGGTTTTCGTCGGCGTACAGGGCGTCGAAACGCTCGCGGTTCAGGTCCAGCAAGTCCGCGGTATAGGAAAGGTTGAGGCGCACAGTTCTGTCGAAGGATTCGAAAATCCTGCGATGTGTTTTTTCGGCGAACTTGAAATATGGGTTCTCCTTGGAAAAAAGAACGATTGGGTCAAACAGATCTGTTATTTGGGTCATGTCGTACTCCAGAGATGTCACTGTGTTTCACTTAACGCCTGCTTGTCCTGCAGGCTGTTGATCCAGTCCGCCAGCACGGCCATCTGTGCGCCGTCACGAAAACGGTAGTTCGCACCGGTGTAACCCCACCAGTCCCAGCAGGCGTAGGGATTCAAGGTGCCGGGCACAACCTGGGGAAACGCCAGCACAATATTGTTTTCTGCTGCCCAGGGCAAGTAGCCGCTTTGCTGCATGAAGTCGGTGCCCACCTGAACGGCGGATTGCGCACAGCCGTGCAAAACCAGGTGCAGGCCGCATGCCTGTTCACCATCAGCACAGGCAGGCGGGATGAACAGGTATGCTGTTTCGCTCAATCCAGCAGCGGCCGCACCCGGCAGTTTTGCCTCGGTTAGATCTTTTTCAAGCCCCGGTTCAGGTACGTCGAGTCCCGGATAAAGATGCTGCAACAGCGCACCAGCCGCATCGTAATCACAATCCGCCACGAAAGGCGCTTCCATGGTGTTGCATTCGCTGCCGCGCCCTTGCGCGGGAAAACCGTGCCCCGACACAATATCCCTCACGTAGTGAATCTGCCCGGCGGGGACGAATTCAGCGTAGAGCGCCGCCAACGCATCGCTGACCCCGGTGGCTACGGTAGTGTCCAGCGAGCCGTGAAATAGCCAGACCGGATCATCAGCCAGAGCATCAGTCGTGGCCAACCGGCCATCTTCGGCGGCATTGCGGATCGCATCGGCCTGCTCAACTACCGGAAAGGCGTCATCGGCCGCACCCATGCAGCGCGCCATGGCGGTGGTCAGCGAGCCATCAGCGCAGCCAAACGGTCCGCCCGCGATTATGCCGGCGCCGTTGATCAGATCGGAGTAGGCGATGTGCATCTGGTGCGCCATCTGGCCACCCGCGGATATTCCGGACACCGTAATCCGATCCGGATCGATGTTCATTTTGGTTAACGGGCCCGCAACCGCGGACGAGGCTGCCAGCGCGGCAACGGTCAGTAACAGCTTATGCATAATCATTTCTCCTGAAGTATTGTTCCATGCCGTTCATGCGCGTGGTCCCTGATTTGATGCAACATCACGGGTGTACACCAGGGCGCGTCCGCTGGCAATGAACCGGCCATCTGCACCCCGGCAGGTCGTGGACAGATCCGCCAGATTTTTGTCCGGCCTCAGCCGCGTGATTGTTACCTGAGCCGTAAGCGACTCCCCGATCCGTGCATCCAGCAGGTAACGGGTTTCCTGCTTGAGGTACATGGTGCCCATGCCAGGCAGTTTCACACCCAGCAGGTAAGAGAACAGGGCGCCGATAAGCGGTTCGGGCACCCGCCCGGCAGATGCTTCATGACCACTCAGCTTCGCATAGTCATGCAGGTCTTCGGTGTTGAAAGTCCGCGAGACTTCCACGCAGTCGCCGACTTTCATCTTTGCACCCTGGCATGGCCATGGCAGGTCACCACGCCGTCCGCGACACGCATTACTTCCAGGTCGCAATCGATTTCGGCCCTGCCTTCCCCCTGGCCGCTGCCGGTGACTGTAACGGCGAACCGCATGGGCTCGCCGGCAAAAGTAGGGGCGGGAAAGATCACCGATTGATCGGCCAGGCGGCCGCCGGGAACCAGCGTTTCGATCAGACCCCGCAGCACACTGCACAGCAGCAATCCATGTGCCACGGTCCGGCCGAATCGGCTGCGGGCGGAAAATTCCGGATCTACGTGGATCGGATTGTCATCACCGCTGAGCCGGGCGAAGGAGTCGAAATCCGCCTGGCTGAAACTTTTCACGATACTGGTTTGAGAATCCTGATTCATTATTAATCGCCTGCCGGTCTGGGCAACAGGTGTTTTTGTACCTTGCCAGCGGCGGTGCGCGGAAATTCGTCCACCGGGATAAACTGTTTGGGCACTTTGTAGGATGCCATGCGCTTTCTGCAGAATGCATCAAGTTCCTGATCGGGTGGCAGGCTGTGGCCGGGCCGACCCAACAGGTAGGCGCAGCCGACCTCACCCCATTTCTCATCGGCCACTCCGATCACTGCCGCCTCCAGTATTTCCGGATGATTGGCCAGTTGGCTTTCGACCTCTGCGGCATACACGTTTTCACCGCCGGATATATACATATCCTTGAGCCGGCCGACGATGTAATAGTAGCCGTCTTCATCCTGGCGCCCCAGATCACCGCTGCGCAGCCAGCCATCAGGGGTCAGTGCCTCGGCGGTTGCTTCAGGGCGTTGGAAATAGCCCGGCGTTATACCAAGGCCTGAGAACCACAGCTCACCGGTCTCGCCGCGGGCGACGTCGTTGCCTTCCTGATCCACCAGGCGCACCGACGCCAGTAACTGGGGTTTACCCACCGAGCCGATTTTTACCGCGGTGTTTGCCTCATCCATCAGGAACACGGTGGGGCCGGTTTCGGTCATGCCCATGCCATTGAGAACCGTGGCGCCGCGGGATGCAAATTGCCGCAGCAATTTGTCCGGCATCGGCGCGCCGCCGCAGCCCCAGCAGCGGACCCGCGAGAGGTCCAGTTCTTCAAAGCGTTCATGCAGGCTGATCGCCTGGTAAATGGCCGGTACACCAAAAAAAGTGTCCAGTTCACCTGCCTCCAACAGTTCAACGGTTCGATCCGGATCGAAACCTGGTGTAATCAGGGTTCGAGCGCCCATGATCAATGCCGGAACGGTCGTCAAATTGATACCGCCCGTATGAAACAGCGGCAGGTAATTCAGGCTTGTATCATCCTCGCGCAAGCCCATCGCCTGGGCGATGTTGATGTAATTGGCTATCGCCATGCCATAGGTCTGGATAACGGCCTTGGGCATACCGGTAGTGCCGGAGGTGTACAACAGGTACCAGGTTTCACCCGCAGGCCAGGCTGCCCGGCCCTCCATTGGCTCAAAGGCATCCCGCCGAATGCGAAATCCGGAATCACTATCATCATCCAGGTCGAGATACACCAAGTGTTCCGTGGTCAGGCTGATTGCAGTATTCGCGTCTTCGGCTCCGGAAATAAGCCAGGCTGCCCCGCAATCGGCGAGCAACGGCGCCAGTTCCTGGCCAGGCATTCGCCAATTCAGCGGGACCAGGATGGCGCCCAGCTTCGCGCAGGCGAATAACAATTCAAAAAATTCGATTCGGTTCCTGCACAGCAGAGCTACGCGATCGCCCTGGCTCACACCCAGGCTGGCCAGCAGCGCGGCGGTTCGTCCCGCGCGCAGATTCAGTTCGTGGTAAGTGACCCGGTCCCCGAGGACGATGTCCTCCAGGGCGATCCGATCCGGTCCCAGGTCAGCCCGTCTGGCAAGGATATCGAAGACCGGAAAACTCATTACTCCTGCTCCTCGAGGAACCCATGGAACGCCCTGTTGAACTCATCCGGATGAGACATGAAAGGAACATGACCCGAGCCCTCGACGGCCACCTCTTCATAAGCGCCGCCGCGTTTGCTGTAGTCATCGAGGGTCGTTCGAATCTGATCCATCATTGGCTGCTGCGGATACTCCTCTCTTCCCGGGTAGCCGGGAATCCGTCCGGTCGGGCCCCAGGTTCCGGGGTCCGATGCAGCGCTGTTGGATACCGCCACATCGTCCGCACCGTAAATCCAGAGCACCTGCACCTTCGGTTCGGCAGCGAGGATCCGATCGATCAGGTTGCCGATGTATTTCGGCGACATGGCATTCAAAGGACCCCATTTACCGGGTGCGGCATAGGGCCAGTTGGGAGAGCTTACTTTGTCTCCCGGCATGCCCGTTTCACCCAGCCGTATCTGGAACATGGCGTCCAGAAAAGCTTCCTCGCGATCAGGGACGAACGGCGGGCCCCACACGAGCAGCCGCAATGCCGAACGGGGACTGAACGGCGAATCCGTGGAGCGGTCACCTTCCAGGAGGCCCTGGTACAGAACGGGGTTGGCCAGCCCGCCGCCCGACCCGGCGTAATCGTCATATGTCGGCGTGCCGTGTGCGTCTTTCGTACCGCCGAATCCGAACGGAGAACCGGGGCCGGCCAGCGTCACGGAGATCAGTCGCTCGGGCGTATCGGCCATCATCCACCACGCGACCAGCCCACCGAGCGAGTTACCGACCAGATGGAACCTGTCGTATCCGAGATGATCCATGAGTGCGATCGCATCATCGACGAAATCACCCATGCCGTGCTCCGCGTTGATTTTCAATGCCGGATCTGATTCACCGAGCCCGCGCTGATCGGGAGTGATCGCCCTGAACTTTGGCGGTAGCGCAACCATGGTCTCTTCCCACCAGGTAGCGGATGAGAAGTTGCCATGGATGAACAACACGGGAATGCCGTCTGCAGGGCCGGAGAAAAGAACCCTGGTGGTCAATCGGTCGGTTGTAACGGTCTGCGCGGTAACCCCGGTAAGTGTTGGAATGCTCATGTCAACGCTTCCTCGGATGCGAGTAATTTCTTATCGAGCTTGCCAATCGCGCTCAAGGGCAGGGCTTCGAGAACGATGATCGAACGCGGAAGCTTATACCTGGCGAGCCGCTCAGCGAGAAAGGCGCGTACATCCTCTTCATCATAGTCATCGGCGTGGTCGTCTGCGACCACCACGAATGCCCTGCCGACTTCCCCCCATGTCTCATCCGGTACGCCAACGACAGCCGCCTCCATCACCAACGGATGCGCTGAGAGGACAGACTCGACTTCCGCGGGATAGACATTTTCTCCACCACTGATGTACATCTCTTTCGAGCGGCCCAGAATCGAGAAGCAGCCGTCCTCATCACACTTGGCAACGTCACCCGTATGCAGCCAGCCGTCACGGATGGTTTCCGCGGTTGCCTCGGGATTATTCCAGTAGCCGGCAAACACATGTGGACCGCGAATGAGAAGCTCGCCCTCTTCATTGACAGCGCACGCCGTGCCGTCCTCGCGGGTGATTTTCATGTCGATGTGAAAGATCGGGTAACCAACTGATCCGGTTTTAGTTCGAACCATCTCCGACGGAAGCCAGAAGTTGTTGCCCGATGCTTCGGTAAGCCCGTAGCCCATCTTGAAGTCGACGCCGCGATCCCAGAATTTCTCCATGATGGGAAGCGGGCAAGGGGCGCCGCCGCTTATGACCAGCTCCAGTTTTGAGAAGTCGGCCTCATCCCACCTCGGATGTTGCTGGAGTATCTGGAACATCGTTGGAACCCCGACGAAGTGGGTGATACCGGAGCTTTCAACGAGATCGAAAGTCTCATCCGGATCGAAGCCGGAACACAGTATCGTCGTCCCGCCCGCGTGAACCAGCGGGACCATGAAGATGTTGGGCCCCCCAATATGAAAGAACGGGAGCTGCAGCGCGGCCCGGTGCCGGCCGGTGACGTTCCATGATGCAATGGTGTTGACACTGTTCCACGTGATGTTTCCGTGAGTGATAACAGCGCCTTTGGGGAGCCCTGTGGTTCCGCCCGTATAGTAAATCCCCCACGGGTCGTCCAGCGTCAGCTCAGGGACTGGAGCGAGCTCCGCACTCATCGAATCCCTTTCGGTAAAATTGCGCTCCCCGGGAGAAGGATTTGTCATGGCTATGACGTGTTCGACTGTTGTGAGTGTTGATTTGAGTTCCTCGACCTGTGGCCGCCATTCTTCGCTGTAGATCAGAACCTTAGGGGTGCCGCTCTCGACGATTCCCGCCAGTTCGTGCACCGTGAGACGCCAGTTCAGGTTCTGCAGCATCGCCCCGATTTTTGGCGCTGCCCAGAACAGGTCGAGGTACTCCGCCCTGTTCGAGGCATAAACGGCTACCCGATCACCCCGGGCAACGCCAAGATCCCTCAGGTAGTTCGCTGTCCGGTTTGCCACTTCGTTCCACTCGGCAAACGTCGTTTCCAATCCGGTGGCATAGTCGACGAGCGCCACGCGGTCGGGGGTCAGCTTTGCCCGCTTGTCGAGCCAATCTGTTACGTAATGAGATTGCTGGTCTATTTCGGTGCTTCCCATTGGATGATCGCCCCGGCCCAGATGTAGCCGATCCCCGCGGCGAGGATCGCCATCGTATCGCCCGGATTGAGGCGGCCTTGCTCAATTCCGGCTTCGATGTTGATTATTGCGTCCTGTTCTCCAATGTGGCCAACGCTCGACAGGTAGACGCTCTGATCCCCGGTGAGCCCCAGATGTTCAAGCATTTCGCGGTGAGCTGACGGTTTGACCAGGGACATATTGAAGAAGTCGATATCGGCACGCGTATAGGGCGCCCCATCACTCTTGGTGCCGGATTTTTCCAGCGCAATGTCAACACACGCCAGCCAGTTCGTGATCGAGACCTCCCCGAGCCGCGTTTTCATCGCCTCAGGCTCAACCAGTCTGAACTTGAAGCCGCCGCTGGATACGGCTTCGTCCGTCGGGTGCTGAACCGTGCCGCTTGCCGGCACGATCACGTGCCGGCTCATCGAGCCGTCCGCGATAATATGCATGCCGAGAACCTGGTTCTCGGGCCAGTTTCGTTTCACGATCATCGCTCCGGCGCCAGCCCCGATATTGAAGAGAAATGACGTGTCCAAGTCTGTGAAATCGATGAAATGCGAGGTCGCGTAGCCACCGCCGATGAGGATCGTGTCGATTGTCGGGTCATCGGCCATCAGGCTTCTGGCGAGTTTGAGCGCCGCGATAGTCGTCGCGCACCGGGTGTGGACGTCAATGCCCCAGGCGTTTTTTGCCCCGATCTCCCAGGCGAGATCGATGGCGGTCGTCCACAGCAGGTATTCACGCCACTCTTCTGTCGTGCAAAGGACGACATCGATGTCCAGCGGGTCGATACCTGCCTTGTCAATCGCTTTGCGCGCCGCGTGGACAGCCATCTCATTTGGGTGGACCTGGGGATCCGCAATGAACTTGCGTTCGATACCGAGCTTCTCCTTGACAACCCATTCGGGCAGTCCACTTTGTTCTGCGATCTCCTCTGCAGTGATGTATGTATCCGGGAAGTAGGTGCCCGTTGAGACTATACCCATGGTTGTCATGCGCTCTCCTTCACCTCAGCCCTGTTGTGGCCTGATGCCCCTTTCAATCAGGTCAGCCACGGTTTCAGCGATCCGCGACGCAGGTGTACTTTCATCCCATTCGGCGTATCTCATGCCGAGGACTACAGCCATGCCCATGATCGCCCAGGACCATGTTTCATAATCTCCTTCGCGGATGCCCCCCATTTCGCCTGCCTTCCTGAGGTTGTATTCGTAGGCCTTGGCAAAACCGGCGTAGTGTTCACGGTAGGCGTCATTGGCCACGAACTCGGCCTCCGAAATAATGCGGTATATGCCCTTGTGCTGCCGGGCAAATTCGATATACGCCTCCAGCCCCTTTCGTTCCGCCGTCATGCGATCCGGGGCATCGGCTACCCGTTCGGCGATCCAGCGACGTGTGCGGTGGCTCATGAAAGAGACAAGTGCATTAAAAATCTCCTCCTTGCTTTCGAAATAAGTGTAAAAGCTGCCCAGCGCCACGCCCGCCCGGTAGGTGATTCCACTGACAGCGGCTTCATGGAAGCCTTTCTCGCCGAATTCGATTTCGGCCGCCCGTAACAGTTTCTCCCGGGTTCGCATGCCTCGGGCAGTCTTGGGTGTCTTATTTGAAGTTGAAACTTGATTCATGTTTCATAATGTTCCATACTTTGCTACTAATGGCAAGTATTTAGCCAACGAACCGGGGACAGTGTGAGTTCGCTGCACCGATCCATTAGCACCGGCATCGAACCACAAGAATGGAGGAGGGAATCATGAGAATTTCAATTGAGCAGCAATACAGCCGGCCTGCCTGGCAACGGCTGTTACTGGTCATGACCACGACGGTGGTCGTATCGATGGCGGCACCAGCAATCTCGTTTGCCCAGTCCGAATCTGAAGAGGAAAGCACAGCGGGCACGATCGAAGAAGTCGTTGTCACGGCGCAGCGCCGCGAGGAAAAGCTGATGGACGTGCCTATCTCGGTGACAGCGTTCACCGGGGAGGAACTCGAAACATTCGGTGTACTGGATATTACCCATATTTCGCAGTCCAGCCCGAATACGACATTGAAAGTGTCGCGTGGCACCAATTCAACCCTGACGGCGTTTATCCGCGGCGTTGGTCAGCAGGATCCGGTAGCAGGATTCGAATCCGGTGTGGGCATCTACCTCGACGATGTCTACATGAATCGGCCGCAGGCGGCGGTTATGCAGATTTATGACGTGGAACGCATCGAGGTATTGCGCGGGCCTCAGGGCACGCTGTATGGCCGCAACACCATCGGCGGTGCGATCAAGTATGTCACACGCCGCCTCAGCGAAGATCCGGAACTCAGGATTCGGGGCCGGGCCGGCAATTACAACATGCTGGACCTGGAAGTGAGCGGGTCGGCTCCCCTGGGGGATACCTTCCGGATTGGTGGCTCGGTGGTGAAGTTCTCCAGGGACGGATTCGGCGACAACCTGTTCCTGACTGGTCTGGAGAACTACAACAAGGACTGGCTGGGTGTTCGTGTCAGCGCTGAGTGGGAACCCAATGAGGACTGGTTTTTCAGACTGGCCGGCGACTGGGTGCAAGATGACTCCGATCCCCGCCAGGGCCATCGCCTGACGGTGGGTAACATCAGTGGAGCGCCCATTCTGGACAATGAATATGACACGCGTGCAGGCTTGAATAACCCAATCCAGGACGTGGAAGCCAAGGGCATATCCTTCCTGGGCGAATGGGCCATGAACGATCTCGTCCAGTGGCGCGCCATCCTGGCCAAGCGTGATGACGAGAGTTGGACGCCGATCGATTTCGACAGCCTGCCGGCTCCGGATCTTGACGTTCCGGCCATTTACGAAAACGATCAGACCTCGGCCGAGTTGCAGGCCGTATTCACCGGGCTTCGCTGGAGCGGCGTGGCCGGCCTGTATTATCTGGATGCTGATGCGCTGACGGCCTTTGACGTGATTCTTGGTGTAACCGGCGATGTGATCGGCCTGCCGGGTCTCAACGCCCAGACTTTCGGTGACGTCAGCACAAAAACCTGGTCCCTGTACGGCGACTTCACTTACGATCTGACCGACGCCTGGCAAGTTTCCGTGGGCGGCCGCTGGACCGAGGACAAGCGGACCTCCAGCGTACTCAGGACCACGTTTATTGGCGGAACCTCGGACTTCTTTGGCGGCAGCGCGATTCCAATTGCCGTGACCTCTGATTTCCACGGTTCGGAAACTTTCGACAAGTTTACACCTCGGCTCACAGTCTCCTGGAAACCCAACGCTGATCAGAACCTGTATTTCACTTATAGCGAAGGCTTCAAGGGCGGTAGTTTCGATCCCCGTGGACAGACCACGCTCGCGCCGGACATCAATGGAGACGGCGTGGTCAGCGAAGAAGAAATATTCGAGTTCATGAAGTTCGATCCCGAAGAGGTCACTTCCTATGAAATCGGCCTGAAATCGACCCTGTTCGGCGGGCGCATGACTTCGCGGCTGGCCGCCTTCATGTCGGATTACACGGACGTGCAGGTACCGGGCTCGATAGGGCTCGATACGGACGGTGACGGAATCCAGGATACCTTTGTCGGCATCACGACCAACGCCGGCGACGCCGACATCAACGGCATCGAATGGGAAGGCCAGGCCATCCTGGCGCAGGATCTCGGCAAGTCCGGGGCCGACCTCAACCTGGCCTGGTCCGTTGGTTACATCGATGCGGAATACAACGAGTTCATCGACATCACCGGCGAGAACGTGGCCGATCAGCGGGTCTTCCAGAACACGCCGGAGTGGACCGCCAGCGGCACCCTGAGTTACTACCTGCCGGTAGAGTGGTTCGGCGGGGGTGATCTTGGCTTCATCACCATGTTGGCCTACCGTGACGATCACAGCCAGTTCGAGATTCCAAATGAATTTCTCGACCAGGAATCCTACACGCTGTGGGATCTGAGCGTGGTGTGGACGAGTGACGAGGGTAACTGGCAGGTCGGGCTGCACGGCAAGAACCTGACCGACGAGCGCTACAAAATCGCCGGTTACTATTTTCCGACGCTGGGCCTGGAAGGCAACATCACCGCGTTTTACGGAAATCCACGGCAGTACTGGCTGGATGCGCAGTACCGCTGGTAGCGTCTGAGTGTATTATTGCCAGTTGATCGAGCGCGCAGCCGGGTAATCCGGCTGCGCTGCTTCTGGAGCCGTACTGCCTGAATGGACAACTGACAAGCCGTGATTAGCCCCTCCGGGAACATTGAGCGTCTGCTGGGGGGTGGCCGCGCTTACACGCTGTTCATCCTGGTAGTGGTTTACACCTTCAACTTCATTGACCGCCAGATCGTAGGCATCCTGGCGGTGCCGATCAAGGCCGACCTTGGGCTTAGCGATACCCAGTTGGGGCTGATGGGTGGCCTCGCTTTTGCGCTGTTTTATACGGGCCTGGGCATTCCGGTGGCCATGCTGGCCGATCGTTTCAGCCGTACCTGGATCATGACCGCCGCATTGACCATCTGGAGCGCAATGACCGCCGCTTCCGGGCTCGCCACCAATTTCTGGCAGTTGTTCGCGGCCCGCCTGGGTGTTGGGGTGGGGGAAGCGGGAGGCGTTGCGCCGGCCTATTCCCTGATTTCAGATTTCTTCCCCCCCGATCAACGCGCTCGGGCTTTGAGCGTCTATTCCTTCGGCATTCCAATCGGAAGCGCCATCGGAATCGTGTTTGGAGGCGTTATCGCCAGCCTGATCAACTGGCGCTATGCCTTCTTTATCGTCGGCCTGGCCGGTATTGTCATCGCGCCCATATTCCGGATGACCATCAAGGAACCCGTGCGGGGTCAGTACGATCGCCAGCGCAGAAACAGGAAGGCGCCAGGCCTCAAAGTCATCCTCAGCACGCTATCGCGCAAGCCGAGTTTCTGGCTGATGTCGCTGGGCGCATCCGCATCGTCGATGATGGGCTACGGTGTTTTCTTCTGGTTGCCTTCGTTCTTTGTCCGCAGCTACAAGCTGACTCTATTGGATGCTTCGCTGTTCTATGGCGCGGTGTTGCTGATTGGCGGGCTTGCCGGTATCTGGGCCGGGGGCTGGATGGGCGACCGTTTCGGCCACAGCCAGCATAAGCAGTACGCCAGGATACCGGCGTTTGCTTTCCTGGCGACAGTTCCTTTCTACGTGCTGGCCATTCTGTCGCCAAACCTCATCGTGAGCTTCCTGGTGTTGCTGGTGCCGACCGCGCTGGGACTGGCCTGGCTGGGGCCGGTGATCTCCGCCATTCAGCACGTGGTGCGGCCCGACATGCGGGCCACCGCTTCGGCCATATTTCTTTTTATCAACAATCTGATCGGGATCGGGCTCGGCACCTACGCCATTGGCGCACTGTCCGATACGTTGGCAATTCGTTTCGGCGATGATTCGCTGCGCTATTCGATCCTGGCCGGCACTGGCTTTTATATTGTCGCAGCGCTGTTTTTCTTCCTGGCCGCACGCTGGCTGGATCAGGATTGGGAAGACTGAGGATCCGCGATGGGTTACACCGAGCATCGTTATCGTTCGCACGATGGCTTGTCACTTCATTATCGCAACTACGGATCGGGCAGCGATGTCGTGATTTGCCTGCCCGGATTTTAAATTACATGGGCCGCATACCGCCGGCACGCGACTGGGAAGCGGCGGCCGCCCGGTCACGGCAAACTTATGAGAAGGCGCTGCCGGGTCTGCTGGATAAATTCTGGCTTTCCTACGTTCGTTTGTCCTATCGCGAGGATGAGTCGGGTAAAGTCGTGCCTGATATGGACCCGGCAATCGGCGATGCGCTGCGCAAGACCTCCAAAGACGGTTTTGATACCTGGCATTTGTTTCGTGCGTTGACCATGCGTTGCCTGCTGTTGCGCGGAGCCTTGTCCGACGTTCTGACACAGGAAACGGCTGAACGCATGCGCGCAATCAAACCGGACCTGGAGCTGGTAATCGTGCCTGAACGGGGTCATGCGCCTTTGCTGAATGAGGAAACATCACGGGCTGCCATCCAGGGATTTCTGGATCGTCTGCCCGCGGTGGATTCGTCTATAATTTAATTGTCATAAGGGTTTGTATTCTCCCTGTCCTCATTTAATGCCAGGAGCAGTTCAATGGATCTCATTGTCAATTTCACGCCGACCGGAATGATCCCGACCAAGGACATGACGCCTCACGTGCCGATCAGCGCGTCGGAAATTGCCGAGGATGTGCACGCAGCGCTGGAGATCGGAATAACCATGGTTCATCTCCACGCTCGCGACGAGATCACGGGTGAGCCGACTTACCATGCCGAGGCCTACGGCAGGATCATCGAGAAGATCCGTGAATTCTCCGCTGACCTGATACTCTGCGTCTCGCTCAGTGGACGAAACTTCCCGGAGCTGGAAAAACGCTCTGAGCCGCTGCAGCTCACCGGTTCCCTCAAACCCGACATGGGCAGCCTCACATTGAGTTCGGTCAACTTCAATCGCACGGCGTCAATCAGTGAGCCGGAAATCATTCAGGGCCTTGCCAGGTTAATGCAGGAACGCGATATTCTTCCCGAGCTGGAGGCGTTTGACGCCGGAATGATCAACTACGCGAAATACCTCGCCCACAAGGGCCTTATTGAAGGTCCCCACTACTTCAACCTGCTGCTTGGAAATATTGCCTGCGCGCAACCGGACCTGTTGCACCTTGGCGTGATGATTCGCGATCTTCCGGAGAATTCCATATGGTCGGCGGCAGGCATCGGCAACGCCCAACTGGCGATGAACTCCATAGCCATCGCCTACGGTGGTGGTGTCCGGGTGGGCCTTGAAGACAACATCTGGTTCGACACCCAGCGAACGAAGCTCGCCCGCAACGCCGATCTTGTGCGTCGTGTGCATACCCTGGCCGAAGCCAACGAGAGGCAGGTGATGGCGCCTGCGACACTGCGAGGTTTACTTGGCCTGCAAGCCGGCGCGGGCCTGTACGGCAGGGCATCCAGCGGCGGGTAATGCCGAACTTGAAACACCTGGACTACGAGATAGTTCATTACCAGGCTGAAATGCGGGATGAGGTGGTGAGTTTGCTGGGCCAGTTACTGCCCGGCGACCCGGTGACCAACGACAGCTATTTCGGCTGGAAATACGAGCAGAACCCCCACGCGGACAGCCTTCTCGGTATAGTGGCATTGCACGGGACCAAGGTGGCTGGTTTTCGTGGTTACGGCTCTGCCCGTTGGCAAACCGGCCGGGGAAACACAATGCAGGTACTTGTACCCGGTGATACTTGCGTAGACCTCGACCACAGGCAAATGGGCCTGTCAGTTGCGATGGGTAAGCTGGCGATGAGCGACTACGCTGCGTCTTACCAGTTGTTCCTGAACCTCAGCTGCACCCGTAACTCGCTGCCGGGATATTTGCGCCTGGGCTTTGCCCCGCTGGCGGATAAAGTGTATTTGTCCCGTTATGGGCCTGTCGGCCTGGCGCGGTATATCCTGACCTCGAAAAAGGAACTGCCGCTCTCTGCCTGTGAGATACGCTACGGGAAATTCGATGATGTCTCGGTAAGCGAAACCCCGATGCCAATGGAAATGGCCTCCATCGTCGAGCGGCAGGGGCACGATCCTGACACATTCTACCTTTGCCAGGATGAGGACTTCTTCCGCTGGCGCTTCGCTGAACCGGGGGGGAGGTTCGTGTTCTACTATCGGACCGTCGGCGATGACACGGTTGCTTGCCTGGTGATGGCTGTGACACCGGGCAATCAGCGCGCATATGTGATTGACCACGCTGATATCGACGGCGAATCGACAGGCCGCTTACTCGAATTCCTCATAGCCCGGCGTGATTTCAGCGTGCTGTCCGTGTTCGAACACAGCGTAGATGCGCCGCTGAAAACAACATTGCAAAACCTCGGATTTCATGCAGGCGGAGTAATGGGCGCAATGGAGAGGAAGGTGCGGGGTAACATGCCGCTGTTCGTCCGGCCGGTCAGGGCAGAGCCGCGTGAAGACGACTGGATGATCGATGGGCTCGACGTTCGGGTGAAACAGAACTGGTCAATCAAAGGCGTTTGCTCGGACAGCACCTAGAATTTCTATGGCGGCGGGCAAGTTGCCTTACCTAGGTTCAGGAATTCGAATTTCCAAAATGCAGCGCTGGGCTAAGCTCAATCGTTGAGTTTCGGATCAGCCCAGAACTTGAACCCCTGCGCCAGGGCCTGCAACGCAAAACCGGATTCCGCCATGAAGGTGGCGCAGAAGGGAAGATCATAAATGGTGGCGTCGGCTTTGCCGTTAAGAACTTCCAGGGCTGCTTCGGATTCGAAAACAATGACGGCCGTGAATTTCTTCAGACCCACTCCGAGCCCGGTTCCGGCGCCGAACGCCTTCATGTAAGTGTCAGTGCCATCCCGGTGATCCCGGAGAATGCCGCCACCCCTGGCGGTTGAAAACAACAGCAGATTCACCCCGGTATTGCTGAAGATTGCATAACCCGGTGCCTTCCTGGAGAGTACTCCGATGCTTCTCTGACTTCCATTAAGGGTGTTTGATTTTCTTGGTTTTAAAACACACTTCATAAAAGAATCATGGTACTTTGCGCAACCAAAGCGGGCGATTCCCGTCCGTTGTGAGGAGATTTAAATTGATAAATTCCATGAAAAAAGCAATTTTAATACTGGCACTTTGTGCTTCAACAATGATGATAGCCTCGACAGCTGTTGCCCAGGAATGGCCAGTCGTCGGCGGTGATTACTGGACCGTCACGGGGATCGACATAAAAGACGGTGGGGACCTGAAATACGCGAACTGGCTGGCAGACGAATGGAAAAGGAATGCAGAGTTTGCAAAGTCCAAGGGCTGGATTAAAGACTATATTTTGCTCTCGAATGTTCACGCCCGGAGCGATGAATCCGATCTTTACCTGATCAGGGTAATGGAAAATATTGCATCGGGCCCCGAAGGCGAAAAACGCGCAAAAGAATACGCCGAATGGAGTAAGAAAACCTGGGAGCAATTAGACGGCGAAAGTGGAAATCGTGCAGAGTATCGCGAAGTGATGAGCACATCACTGCTCCAGGTACTTAATTTCCGCGATTAATAATTATCCCTCATAGCGTCCAGATCGTGTGAGATTTGGATGATTGTAAAGTTACTTTTCAAGACATCCGGGAGCTTCAAGCTCCCTGATGTCCATGAGAAACCATGGGGTCAGTGCGTTGGATATCCTGAGGCAACCGCTTCGAATGCTGTCCTTGCCCAATCTTTTCGGTTTCCTTGGCCCGAAAGCTCCTGATCATGCCAGTGGCAGAACGCGGTAGATTACATAACGCAATGCGTTATGGTTTACTCAGGACGGAAAAGTGTTAACCATGATTCCGGTATAGACCCACACCATCAGGCGCATTCAGGTGTGGCCTTTTGTATTACTGCTGGCCTTATACTATCCGGATGACCTCCTTCGAATTCTGGCCCAGCCTGGCTCATGCCTGGGAAGCCACCTGCGATTCACCGTCGGAGTCCATGCAATCCGTGCCGGAGACAGCGGGCGGCGGTTGTTGGCGGCTCATCAAGGGCGAATCCCGGGCGCGGGTCCTGTGGCTGGAAGCTGACGGATTTACCCCGTCGGTATTGAAGATCTACCGGACGCCGTCCCGCCTGGCCTGGCGGACTTTCGGTTTGGCATCCCGGGCCAATCGCGAGTTCACCGTGATGATGGAGGCGCACCGCCTCGGTCTGCCGGTGGTTCGGCCTCGCTACTGGCGAGAGCGTCGGGTATTGGGCTGCGTCGAGTTCAGCGCTATCGCTCTGGACGCGATCGATGGGCCCGACCTCGAATCCTGGCTGATTCGCGGGGTCGGCGACCCGGAACAGCGGCGGCGCATGGCAGAGGCCACCGGCCGACTGCTTGGCCGCTTCCATCGCGCGGGACTGTTCTGGGGCACCGTCAGCCCCCGCAACCTGTTGATGCCGCGTGGCGATAATGAACGTACGCTCGCTATCGATCTGCCGTACGCGCGGCTTCATGGCCGCGACATCACGGGAAACGATCAAGCGATGACGGATCTCGGTTGCGCCTTGCTGCTGAGCAATGGCCAGCTCGCATTCGATGACCGGGAACGGGAAGCGTTGATGCTGGGCTACTGCGAGGGCGACGCGGACCGTGCGCGGGCACTCAACGTGCGGACCCGCCTGCTTTCGCACAAGGAGTGGAAGCGGCGGCGTTTCCTGCGGCGGCTTGGAAATCTTCTGAAAAGAGGTACGCACAGCGCCGGTCGCGCCGGCATCTATTGCCCTGAAACGGGCGGGTACCGCCCCCTCGACAGCGAGGCTGTGTTTCTGGATCAGCCCGTCGACTAAAGGGTGCCGTTCCCCGTATCCTTGACGATCAACGCGTATCGG
>CAMYKC010000029.1 GCA_947258865.1 uncultured Lysobacterales bacterium | reverse complement strand
CACCAGCCGGCGCGATCAAGGAAGATTCTCCCGCTGGGGAATACCTGAAAAGCAAAGGTGTCCAGAAAGCCGATTTCAATTCCTACGGTTCACGGCGCGGCAATCACGAAGTCATGATGCGCGGCACTTTCGCCAACGTCCGCCTGCGTAATCAGCTCGCACCAGGAACCGAGGGCGGCTGGACGACTTTCCAGCCCGGTGGCGAGCAGATGAGCATTTATGGCGCAGCCATGCAGTACCAAACTGAAGGCACGCCGTTGATCGTCCTGGCCGGCAAGGAATACGGCACCGGCTCGTCACGTGACTGGGCTGCCAAGGGCACCAATCTGCTGGGCGTCAGGGCTGTCATTACCGAGAGCTTTGAACGCATCCACCGTTCAAACCTCATCGGCATGGGCGTGCTGCCCTTGAATTTTCTGCCGGGAGAGAGTGTGAATTCGCTGGGTTTAACCGGTAAAGAAACCTTTGATATTGAAGGATATGGCGATGGTTCTTCAGAAACTGTCACGGTAACGGCAACCGCGGAAGACGGCAGCGTGAAGACGTTCGGGGCGAAGGTCCGCATCGATACGCCCAAGGAGGCGGAATACTACCGCCACGGCGGCATCCTGCATTATGTACTGAGACAACTGGCCACCCAGTAGGAGGCCGCCATGCGGCCGATCGCAGGCTGCGAATTACGCCTTGCCTTTCACCAGGATGCTGACCCTGCGGTTTTGTGCACGCCCCGCGGATGTAGCGTTATCGGCCACCGGATAGCCTTCCCCATAGCCGACGGCCGCCATGCGCTCCTGTTCGACTTCGCGCAGGGTCAGGTGGTTGAACACCGCCCTTGCCCGCCGTTCTGATAGCTCCATGTTGTATTGCTCACTGCCGCTCGAATCAGTGTAGCCCTGGATCAGGATTGCGGTTTTTGGAAACTCTCTCATGACCCGGGCAAAGTCGTCCAGGCTTGTTTTGGATTGTTGGGAAAGGATGGCGGAATCAACCGCAAACAGGATATCGCTGTCGAAGTTCACGCGCAGCGTCTGCTCGTCCAGACGCTCTACATCGACATCTTCAATTTGCTCCAGTGACTGTTGCTGCTTGTCCATGTACAGGCCGATTCCCGCGCCCACGCCGGCTCCAACGGCAGCCGTCCCCAGAATTTCATCGAGTTCACCGTCACCGACAAAAAAGCCGGCTCCAGCGCCAACCGCAGCGCCAATCGCCGCTCCGCGTTTGGTCCTCGCATAAGGGTCGTCCGTCTGGGTAGTAGCGCAGGCAGCCAGCAGCACGATCGCGGCCAGGCTGAATATTAATACTCTGATGTTCATTTCCTTCACCTCCGTATGTTTTAATTTTCTTTCTTCCCTGTCACCGATTATCTCGTGATGAGCTGAACTCTACATGAATGGATGCCGCTTAGCCTCCTCTGGATTCAGGCAAGGGCAGGCCACGAACAACCCTCAGGTAACGTTCAGCCTCGGCGGGCTGTATCGGCTCAGCCCTGCCCTGACCCGTTTTCAGCAATTCCAGTTCGTCCCCTTGCAAGCGGGCAGCCGGCACGCCGTTTGACAGCAGGATCCTGCTGCCCGGCCGGGCCGCCGTTTTCACTCCAGGCGTGATAATTCCGCCCAGGTTGAGCGGATCTGCCGCATTAATCACCCTTAATTGACGTTGCGCGGGCTCGGCCTGCTGCCTCCTCAACAGACCAACGGCTTCGGGCAGGGCGAATTGCTCACCGGAAAATCCATCGACGAATCGCCCGCCATGCACTTCACCGCGGTCTTCCATGCGGCGCAGGTAACGCAACAGGTCACGCCACGGTGGAACCAGCGATTCCCGCTCCAGGACAGCCCGGAATACAACACCATAGCGCCGCAGCAGAGCCTCGCAAATGGTTGCCAGCCGGGCCTGCACTGAAAACATTTCGGCTTCGCCGTTGCCGGTATCCACTTCGGGTAGTCCGCGGGTGGCGCTCCAGCGGCCGAGCAGTCCGCCGGCGTGGCCTCCAGGGCGCCTCCTCAAAGCCTTTTGCTTGCGGCGCTTTTCAGCCTCCGGCCTGGTCAGCCAGCGCAACGGTGAGAAGGCGTCCGCCGTCACCAGGCCCTGGGCCACCAATTCGGTCAATCCCTGTTCCAGTTGGGTCTGCATCAATCCGGTTCTTTGTTCAAGGTCCACGGTAAACATCGCGCCACCTTGCAGCAGTGTTTGCCAGACCCGCTCCGCCAGGCTGCCGATCCGGACCGGCTCGGTACCCTTGCTATTTTTCCAGGCCGGCCTGTTACGCCTGGACACAATGGTGATGGGGGTAGCGGCAACCAGCTGCCGCACCTCCTGGCCGCTCAGCTCGGGCCTGAACCAGGTGACAAATCCACTCAGGAATTGCTCATCCAGCCTTTGTGGCGAATAGTCAGCACAGCGGCTGGCCAGCAGTCCTTTTTCCCAGGCGGCGACAGGCGCTGTCCATCCTTCGAGCTGCGCCAGCACCTGCTCCAGCTCGCCGGCAGGCTCGTCCAGCCCATGCCAGTGCTGCAGAAAACGCATGAATGCAGCAGGTGAAACCGGCCGTGCGGCCTTTCGGCGGCGTTCGCGGCTGTAGCGGTGCACCCTGGCCAACAGGCGGCGCTCGCACCACCGTTGTTCGCCCATCACCATCGCGTAGCCTTCGGATTGCAGTGCCAGCAGCGCCGCTTCAATTTCGGGCCTGGCGATAGCAAAATCGTCCACCAGCGAATCGACGCTGACCGGGCCAAGCCCGGACAGGCGGCTGCGCAACAACTCAGCGATGGCTTGTTCACGCTCTTGCTTCTCACCCGAAAATACCTGAGTCGTATCGGGCGCCAATTCTGCTCCTTCGTGAACCGCCAGGAATTCCGTCAGGCGCTCCGTGGCCACCCACCAGTGTTTGCCCTTTACAACGGCACAACTGGCGCGAAAGTCCTCCGTCAGAGCCTGGAACCACCGCCCCCAGTTTGCTGAATCTCCAGCCGATCCGGAGCTGGACACCCCGCTGGAATACTCGTTCTCGGTCAGGAATCCCAGTTGCAGCAGCCCGTCATGCAATTCATCCGGATTCCGTGGCTGGATCCATGCCTCGGCCTTGACCTGCTCGGTGGCGTCTACCGTAATGATGCTCAGCGTTGCCGCGTCAGCGAGATCGTCGGGGCCCTGACTGATCGCACGGGTCCGCCGGTTTTCGGCTTCGCCGTCATCGAGGAATGCGTAGGGCCGCGCATTGATTATCTCGGCCGACATGGGTGAAGGACCGTTGAGATCCACGCAACGAATGTCCAGTTCACCAGCCTCGATGCGCCTGAGCAGCGTTTCAAGGCCGTCGACGTCCATGGTTCCCGTCAGGCAGTCGCCTACCGTCTGCCGGACCAGCGGGTGATCGGGAATTTCACGCTCCCCGCGTATGTTCTCCAGGCAGGCCAACTGGTCGGGAAACACAACAGCCACCAGGTCCTCAGCCTGGTTACGCTGCCACTGCGGCGGCAGTTTCTGGCCGTTGCGCATTCTTTGCACAGCCAGCGCGATGGTCGCGTTCCAACGCCAGCGGGCTTCGAACATCGGGGCATCCAGCAATGCCTGTGTCAGTACCTGCCGCGCCGTGGCGGACTTGAGATAGGCCGGAACCTCCTCGGTGACGAAACTATGGGTCTCACCCAGGGATAGGATCAGGCTGTCTTCCAGTGCCGATGCCTGCAGTTCGAAGTTGAACTGCCGGCAGAAGCGTTTACGCAGCGCCAGGCCCCACGCGCTCATGATCCGTGAGCCGAGCGGTGCGTGCACTACCAGGTGCATGTCGCCCGTATCGTCGAAGAAGCGTTCGAGCACGATCCGGTCCCGGGTCGGAATGCAGCCCAGAGCCTCCCTGGCCGCGGCAAGATAGCTGACCAGTTGATTGGCGGCGACCGGATCGATGCCGGAATTCTGCAACCATTCGCCAGCCGCATCCGGCCCATGAGACTCGAGAATTGATTCCATTTCCTGCCGCAATTCCGATACAGCTCCGGACAGCTCATCGCTTCTGCCCGGCGCATCGCCGAACCAGAAAGGAATCGTCGGCGGTTGCCCTTTTGCATCCTCGACCAGCACACGCCCCTGCTCGATCTTGATGATCCGGTAACTGGTGTTGCCCAGTTGAAATATATCGCCCGGAAGGCTCTCGAAGGCAAAGTCTTCATTTAGCGAACCTACCCGGAAGCCCTGAGGCAGCATCACCACGTCGTAATCGAAGTGATCGGGAATGGCGCCACCGTTCTGCAATGCGGTCAGGCGGGCTGCGGGGCGAGCCCGCAATCGCTCATTGACCGCGTCGTGATAAACGTAAGCCGCACGCCTGCCCCGCCGCGTCGAATAACCGCTGGCGAGCATGGCCACGACATCGTCGAAATCTTCCCGCGTAAGATCGCGATAAGGCCAAGCTTCGGTGACAAGCTGGAAAAGTGGTTCACATTCCCATTCCCTCGCGCTCACCTCGGCGATCAGTTGTTGCGCCAGAACATCCAGGGGCGCCGCTGGTATCTCGACGGCATCGAGTAATCCTTCATTCACTGATTTCAACAGGGCAACGCTTTCGACGAGGTCGTCGCGGGAGAGCGGAAACAACCTGCCCTTTGGCGTCTCACCGACTGCATGCCCAGCGCGGCCGACCCGCTGTATGAATGCCGAGATGCTGCCTGGCGACCCCACCTGGCAAACCAGGTCGATATGTCCGATGTCGATTCCAAGCTCCAGGGATGCCGTCGCCACCAACGCCTGCAGGCGACCGGACTTCAGGGCCTGCTCCGCCTCCAGCCGGTGATCTCGTGACAGGCTTCCGTGATGAGCCGTAACGGCTTCTTGACCGATTCGCTCCGCCAGGTGGCGCGCCAGCCGCTCAGCCAGCCTCCGGGTATTCACGAAAATCAGTGTGGTCCGGTGCTGGCTGATCAGGTATTCCAAGCGGTTATAGATCTCTTCCCACACTTCATTGGCCATCACCGCGGACAAGGGGGACGATGGCAGCTCCAGGGCCAGGTCACGTTGCTTCTGGTGACCCGTATCGACAATCTTGCAGGCCTGTCCGCCGCCGAGGAAATCGGCGATCCGTTCAATCGGTTTTTGCGTCGCGGACAATCCAATCCGGCGCGCAGATCCGCCCGAACACTCACGGGTCAGCGCATCCAGCCTGGCCAGCGACAGGGAAAGGTGACTGCCGCGCTTGCTTCCCGCGACGGCATGGATTTCGTCGATGATGACCGTGCTGACGCCGGCGAGGATGTTGCGGCCGGAATCCGCGGTCAGCAACAGGTACAGCGACTCGGGCGTGGTCACCAGGATCTGGGGCGGCTTGCGGCGCATCCGGTTGCGCTCGCCCGGGGTCGTGTCCCCGGTCCTGACCATGGCGCGAATGCCGGACGCCTCACCCTCTTCATCGGCAAGCCACTGGTCGATACCCTCCAGCGGTTGCCTGAGATTCCTTTCGATGTCATTGGAAAGAGCCTTCAGTGGCGACACGTAAAGCACCTGGACGCCGTCTGCCAATGGGCGCAGCCGGCTTTGCTCCACCAGATCGTTTATCGCGCACAGGAATGCCGCAAAGGTCTTGCCACTGCCGGTTGGCGCGGCGATCAGAACGTTCTTTTCAGAACCAATCGCAGACCAGGCCGCGGTCTGAACAGGAGTCGCCGCATCAAAGCTCGTACTGAACCAGGAACGGACTGAAGGATGAAATGCGGAGTATTCCATTGGGCTATTCTAAACTCAGAATTCTCAAACCGTGAGAAAGTGCCGCCTTAGCGTGGCAATGTCGGCCGCATGGCGGCCTTTTACAGCGCCTGGTCGAACGGATCCGGATTCCAGTTGGTGTTTTGCAGCAGCCATTCACCATCGGTTAATGTCCAGTGAGTTTCGAATTCGTAAATCTGGCCACTCTCCGGTATCCAGCCGGGCCCGCCGGTGACCAGTGCCCGGAATACCGCCTTGGCGGAGTCATCGCCTGTTGAACTGACCCGAATTGGAAAAAGCTGAGCCTGTAAGCGCTTGTAGCGGTTCAGCTGCATGATCATCAGGGCCCTGACCTGTTCACGGTTCATGGTTCCATTCTGTGCCGTAAAATCCGCCGCGATGTGTTTCATGAAAGGCCTTCGATCACCCGCCTCGATTTTCTCCTCCATTATCCGGATGGTGGATATGATCTGCTGCTCGAGCGTCAGCGGCTGGCTGCATGCACTCAGCAAGACCAGCAGAATAGAGACCGTGAATTGATTTGGGCGTCGGTATTTCACTCCGCAGAGGTGAGATAGGTTTCCAACAGCTTGGAGGCGACAATGATCAGATCATGTTCGGTGATAATACCCACCAGTTTGTCATCCCGCGTAACCGGCAAGCACGCCAGCTTCCTCTCGCGCATCAGGCGAATGGCATCCCGGGTAGGGGTATCGGGATGTACCGTTACGGGCTCCTTGTTCATGATCTCGTCGACCGTGACTTCGCGGTCACCGCCCACGCGGCCCTGCGCAACCAGGCGAAGCAAAGCCCGGTGAGAAACCAACCCGACAAGCCGGCCATTGTTATCCTCGACCGGCACGTGGCGCACGTGCCTCCAGTCCATCAGAGTGGCGGCGAAATCAACGATGTCATCCGGCCTGACGGTAAACAGGTCCTGCGTCATGAACTGCCCGATGGTCCGGTAGCTGTCCCGCCAATCCTGCTCTTCACAGTATTCCGCCAGTTCCCACTGACTGATCGGGGTGCTGGCCGATTGCTGTTTCACCATGCTGCTCACCAGGCTGCGCATCCGTTGATCCTGCGTGCCGCTGTCGCCCATGGTTTCCAGCGATTCGAGAGCCCAGCGTGCGCCCGTTCTGCGCAGCGACACACGGTCATGAAGCACGCCCAGATAGCGATCGATGTCGTCCTGGTCGATTCCGGCTTCCTGCAGCCCCTCCGTCGCCAGCGGCAATAACTGCTCCAGCACCAGTTCTTTCACCGGTAAATGGGTGTCGTTGAACCAGTTCATCTGGGCGCGGATGCCGTCGCGCGCCGCCGCCAGGAAGTTTGCCTTCACATCTCCGAACGGCAGGTAGTCGCGGATGTCTTTTACCTGTTCGGTCATGCCGGCCATCATGCCGTAGAAAAATGCGGCGTTCGCGATCTCGTCGATCACGGTGGGCCCGGAAGGAATGACCCGGTTTTCAATGCGCAGGTGGGGTACGTTGTCGTGCACGCCGTAACAGGGCCGGTTCCAGCGGTATACCGTGCCATTATGCAGACGAAGGGCGTTCAGCGAGGGCATGATGCCTTGCTCTATCATGCCCAGTGGATCCTCTTCGGTCTCGGTGGTCATCACGATACGGAAGCGCGCAATGTCTTCCTTGAAAATTTCGGTGACCGAATCCTCCAGCCAGCGGTCGCCGAAATGCACGCGGGGTTTGAGACCCCGCTCCTGTAGAACATTCGACCGGGTGTCGATCGAGTATTCGAACACCGCGATCCGGGTTTCATGCCACAGGCGTTTCCCCAGCAGTACCGGGGAATTGACCGCGGCCGCCAGCAAGGGCGCGGTGATGACTTGTGCGATGTTGTAGTTTCTTGCGAAATTTTCGGGGCTGACCTGGAAATGGACCTGAAAGCTGGTATTGCAGGCTTCCAGCATGACGTTGTCGTGTTTGAAGGAGAGCTGATCGATGCCGTTGATGGTGAATTCGAATTCTTTTCCCCTGAGCGCGCAAATGGCGTCGTTCAGGGCGTAATAACGCGACGTCGGCACCATGGAATCCAAGCTCAGGTTTTCCTTGGCCAGCGTGGGCAGGATGCCGACCAGTGCGATATCGCAATTGAAACGCGCCGCCGTTTCACGCGCGTGCTTGTAGATTTCCTGCGCCTCGGCTTCCATCAGGCTGAGGCAGTTGCCGCCCAGCTTGTGAGGAGACAGGTTGGCTTCGAGATTGAACAGACCCAGTTCGTGGGTAAACCGCTCGTCACCGATGACGTCGAGCATTTCCAGCGCTTTCAGGGCGGGTTTGTTGGCGTGGTCGATCAGGAACATTTCCTGCTCGGCCCCGATTCTCGGCACCTCGGTCAGCAAGGCCTTCATGAATGCCTGGTTGGTGGCCTCGTCTCTGTTCAGCTTGACGTTTTGTTCGCCCATCCAATGCTACCCCGCAATGGTTCGCGTCTCATTATCCCACGAGGTCGAAAAAAATGCTTCTGACATCAGTCATGACATGAATTGCTATATTAAGGCACTATATCCAGAGTATCGCAATCAATACGAGGTTTTGCCGTGAACAAGCCCTGGCTTGAAAGCTATCCCGAAGGCGTACCCGCTGAAATCGACCTGAACCAGTATTCGTCCATTCTGGACATCTTCGACCAGAGTTGCGAGAAATACAGCGGCCAAACTGCCTATATCAATTTCGACAAAAACCTGACATTCCACGACCTCGATCGTCTGAGCCGGGATTTCGCGGCTTTCCTGCAAAGTAAAGGATTGCAGAAAGGCGATCGAATCGCCGTCATGCTGCCCAACATCCTGCAGTACCCGGTCACGCTGTTCGGCGCAATACGCGCGGGGCTGGTCGTTGTCAACACCAACCCCATGTATACAGCGCGTGAACTGAAACACCAACTGACGGACTCGGGTGCAAAGGCCATTGTGATTGTCGAGAACTTTGCGCACGTACTTGAAAAAGTGCGCAGCGAAGTCCCGGTGGAACTAGTCATAACGACCCGCATCGGCGATCTGCTGGATTTCCCGAAAGGTGCTTTGCTCAACTTCATGCTCAAGTACGTGAAGAAAGCGGTCCCTGACTTCAGCCTTCCAGGAGCCACTGGTTTTGGCTCTGCCTTGAGGCAGGGCTCCAGACTGTCGCTGGAAGCGGTCGAACTCGGCCACGACGACCTCGCGTTCCTGCAATACACCGGTGGAACCACCGGCGTTGCCAAGGGCGCTATGCTTTCGCATCGCAACCTGGTGGCCAACATGCTCCAGGCCAAAGCCTGGATGCTCTCGGCAGGGATTGGTGAGAGTTCGGAAGTCGTCGTGACGGCGCTGCCGCTCTACCATATCTTCGCGCTGACGGCGAACTGCCTGGCCTTCATGGCCACGGGCGGCATCAATCTGCTGATCACCAATCCCAGGGACATGCCCGGTTTTATCAAGGAGCTCGAAAAAATCCCCTTCACTTACATGCCCGGCGTGAACACGCTGTTTAACAGCTTGCTCAATACCCCGGGTTTTGCCGAACTCGACTTCAGCACTTTCAAAGGCGCCCTGGGCGGCGGCATGGCTGTGCAGCGGGCCGTGGCCGAGCGTTGGAAAGAGGTCACCGGCACACCCCTGATCGAGGCATACGGCCTCACCGAAACCTCCCCAGCCGCCTGCATCAACCCGATGGATATTGAGGGCTTTAACGGCTGCATCGGGTTGCCGATATCGTCCACGGAGTGCGCCATCATGAACGATGCCGGTGAATTGCTGCCCCAGGGAGAGCGAGGTGAACTGGTCGTGCGGGGCCCGCAAGTCATGGTGGGTTACTGGCAACGGCCGGAAGAGACCGCAAAAGTCATCACCGAGGATGGTTGGTTGCGGACGGGCGATATCGCGATGATGACGGAAGACGGCTTTTTCAAGATCGTGGACCGCAAGAAAGACATGATCCTGGTATCCGGTTTTAACGTGTTTCCCAACGAAATCGAAGACGTCATCGCGCTGCATCCCAAAGTTATGGAAGTGGCGGTCATCGGCGTGCCCGATGACAAATCCACCGAGGCGGTCAAAGTCTTTATTGTGAAGTCAGATCCGTCATTGAGCGAAGAGGAAATACGTGCACACTGCAAAGAGCAGCTGACCGGCTACAAGCGGCCCCGGCACATCGAGTTTCGCGATGATTTACCCAAGTCCAATGTTGGCAAAATCCTGCGCCGCGAACTGCGTGACGAGGAACTGAAAAAACTCGAGGCCTAGAAGTCTTCCCTGATATCCGAGCCGGCTGTGCCGGCGAGTCTGATATTTACGAACTTTGAAGTATCGGGTACCTGTGTACGAGACACGCTCGAGACTTCCCTGTTCGCTCGGTCATCCGTTCCCGACGGATGACGGTCCCGCACACAGGTACCCGACACCTCCTGCACAAAATCACTTCGTTGCCAGCACGGTTTGTTCCTCGGACTATTATCGTGTCTCGCACAGGTACCCGATACCTTTATAGCGAACATACCGAAATCGCGGGCATGGCCCGCTCCTACGGTTTTTTTCTCCTCAGTATCTGGCCGTGAACAATTTTATCGTCGCCGTAGCGGCGATTGATGCTGTCGAAAACCTGGTCGATACTCTGCTCTCCGAAGCTTTCCAGGCGGTCACCCTGAGACTGTTCCGCTGAATTATCTTCTTCCAGTCCGGAAACGCCCATCCCGAGCAGCCGGACCGCCGTGGTCCTGTGGCTTTCTCGCCAGGTCTCGAACAATGCCCGCGCCATACGGTAAAGAGTCCGCGTGCTGTTCGAGCAAGCGACCATGCTGCGACTGCGGGTAACCGTGTGAAAACTGCCGTCACGAATCTTGACGACGACGGTACGAGCCAGCAAATGCTTTGCGCGCAGCCGGCGTGAAACGCTCTCGGACTGACGTTGCAGTTCCGCCAGCAATTCAGTCCGGTCCGTGAGATTGGTGTCGAATGTCACCTCGTTGCTGATCGACTTGTCCGGTCGGCTTGCCGTGACTTCCCGGTCATCTTCTCCGCGCGAGAGCCGGTGGAAATGCTCCGAACGGTTTCCCAGCGCCGGCCGAATGGCGCTGATGTCAGCGTGGCGTAACTGCCCAATGGTGAGAATTCCAAGCGCCTTCAGCTTTGGCGCGGTCTGTTTGCCGATGCCCCAGAGACGGGAAATCGGCATCGGGTCCAGGAAGGCATGCACGCTCTCGGGTTTAACCCAGACCAGGCCGTCAGGTTTCTGGACATCGGACGCCAGCTTCGCCAGGAACTTGTTGTGCGCCAGGCCAACAGAAGCCGTCAGTCCAGTCTCCGTCTTGATCCGATTTTTGATCTGCAGGGCGATCTCCTCGTACCCACCAAACAGTTTCAGGCTGCCAGACACGTCCAGAAAAGCTTCATCCAATGACAAGCCTTCGACCAGGGGCGTGAATTCCCTGAATATGGAAAAAACCTCGGCCGATTTTTCCCGGTACCTGTTCATCCTGGGGCGGATAAAGCAGGCCCGGGGACATAATTTCCTGGCCCGCGCCATCGGCATGGCGGAATGGACGCCAAATTTACGTGCCTCGTAACTCGCCGTGGCCACGACGCCGCGCGGTCCCAATCCACCCACGATGACCGCCTGCCCTATGAGCAACGGGTTATCCAGGCACTCGACCGAGGCATAGAAAGCATCCATGTCCACGTGGATGATGACTCGGTGGGTTGGATCAGGCACGAGATCTCCGCTGCAGTGGCCGGGCAGGTTGCCCGCAGATTGCTACAGCCTCATTATATCGATATGCATGAACAATTCCCGATCCTGAAAAACGCAGCGCCCTATCTGAACCACGCCGCGGTGGGCCCATGGCCGCGCTGTACGACTGAAGCGGTGCAGGCATTCGCCGAAGAAAACATGCGTCTGGGATCCTCGAATTACTGGGAGTGGGTGGCACGCGAAAACGAACTTCGAGAACGCCTTGCGGCTTTGACCGGCGCCGCCTCCGGGCAGGACATCGCGCTGCTGAAAAACACGACGGAGGGCATATCCATGGTCGCCTGGGGACTGGATTGGCAGCCCGGGGACAACATGGTTCTGCCGCGGGACGAGTTTGCATCGAATCGCCTCCCCTGGCTGGCGCAGGCCCGACGCGGGGTCGAGGTGCGTGAGATCGATATTCGTGCAGCTTCCGATGCCGAGGCTGCCCTGATCGGCGCCATGGATGAAAACACACGGTTGCTCTCCGTCAGCTCGGTGCAGTGGAGCGACGGTTTCAGGCTCGGGCTGGAGCGGCTGGGGGATGCCTGTCATCAGCGCGATATCCTGTTCTTCGTGGATGCCATTCAGCAACTCGGCGCCCTGCCACTCGACGTGGAGTCGAGCCGCATCGATTTCCTGGCGGCCGACGCCCACAAGTGGCTGCTTGCACCGGAAGGGATCGCGGTGTTCTATTGCCGGGACTCGGCCAGGCAAAAAATCAGCCTGACCCAACAGGGCTGGCACATGTTCGAGAAACCCTGGAACTACGAGCGTACTGATTGGACACCGGCGGACAGCGCAAAGCGATTCGAAGCCGGTAGCCCCAATACCATGGGCCAGGCTGCACTCCACGCTTCGGCAGGCCTGTTGCTCGAACACGGAATGGACCAGGTGACCGGTCAGGTGCTGGCGAATTCAGATTTCCTGTTTCGCGAATTGAAGGCAGTGCCGGGAGTCAGGATCAGCAGCAGGGCAGAGCCCGACCGCCGCTCGGGGATCGTCAGTTTTCTGCACGGGCGCGTTCCTGTAAGCGAACTGTACAGGGAACTCAAGAAGGCCGGAGTCAGCTGCGCGGTGCGCGGAGATTCGATCCGCTTGTCACCCCATTTCTACCAGGGTGAAAATGAACTGGGTGAATTCATTCACATTCTGCGATCGGCCATAGCCTAGAGCATCCCGCGGGCTACATTGTGTGCGTGCTTTTATTACTCTTGAGCATTGCGGCCAGGTGCGACTCGATAACGGTGCGCGCATGCGCGCCATCCTGGGTATCGGCAAACTGAACTCCGATCCCGGCCTTGCGGTTTCCACCAGCACCCTGGGGCGTGATCCAGACCACTTTGCCAGGGATCGGCAGGCGTTCCTCGAATTCCATGACCGTGAGTAGCAGGAAGACTTCGTCCCCAAGGCTGAATCGCTTGGTACTCGGCACGAACAGGCCACCGCCGCTGACGAAAGGCATATAGGATTTGTACAATGCCTGGCGATCATTGATGGAGAGCGAGAGAATGCCTTGTTGTGCCATGGTTCCTTCCTAAGCGTTGATCCGGGCCCATTGTATCAGCCAATCCTGCAGAAGTAAGTCCTTCCTTACCGGGGTTGAGACAAGATAGCGGTTACGGTCTGCCTCGGACTGCAATCGTGAAAGTGTTCTTGCCTCGTGGCCCTGCTCAGCGGCTTTTCGTGTTTCCCCGGCTGCGCGCAGCGACAGCCATGACCAGAGCCTTGAGGGATCGACCTCGGCAAGTGCCGTCACGGCCGTGCCCGGATCGCCTGTCCCTTCATCCAGCTGATTGAGCGTTTCGTTGACCAGTCGGTACTGCTCCATGCTTCCATCATTCAACATCCGGAGGGCCGCGGGTGGGCTGCCGGCGGCTGCATCGAGCGCCAGTCGGGCCGCCTTGCGGTCCGTTGCACCGTTCGAATGCAGCCATTCGAGGGCGACGGCGGTGTCAGGTAACCGAACATGGAGATTCTGACAGCGGCTACGGATGGTGGCGGGTAACCGGGCCGGATCATCCGAGACCAGGACCAAAACGGTTTCCCCGGGCGGCTCTTCCAGAGTCTTGAGCAGAGCATTTGCCGTGTGCCTGTTCATGGCCTCTACCGGATAAATCAAGGCCGCCTTCCGACGGCTGATCGTATTGGTCAGGTAGAGGGAAGCTATCAATCTTCGCACCTGATCGATAACCAGTTCTTTGCGCATCACGCCCGTCTTCGTGTTCTCCTCGAAGGTGAGGACATGGCCGTCGGGATGCGCCCCCGACTTGAGCAGCTGGCAGGACCGGCAGTCACCGCAGGACGGGTAGCTGTCCTGCAAGCACATAATACTGGCCAGCAACTGAACAGCCAGTTCCCGTTTCCCGCTGTTGGCCGGACCGGAGAGCAGAAAAGCATGAGCCAGCCGGCCGCGTTCGAGGCGTTCGATAAACTCGGCTTCGACCGGCTCCAGCCACGGGTAGATCAAGACCCGACCCTCGTTTGCAATACCCGCTCGATCTGGGACCAGACTTCTTCGACCTCTTTGGACGCATCGATAACGGCAAATCGCTCCGGCGCCGCGAGTGCCCGCTCCAGGTAGGCTTCACGCACACGCGTGAAAAAAACCAGCGACTCACGTTCGAATCGGTCGGATTCGCCACGATTCGAGGCGCGCCGCATACCCTGCTCTACCGGCAAATCCAACAAGAGCGTCAGGTCGGGCTGAAGGTCGCCATGCACCAGGGTTTCAAGCGCTGCAATTTCCTCGCGGGGCAATTGCCTGCCTCCGCCCTGGTAAGCCCAGGTGGCGTCAGTGAAGCGGTCGCATAAAACAGTTTTTCCGCCCGCCAGTGAGGGCCGGATCAACTCGGCCAGGTGCTGGGCCCGTGCGGCGAACATCAACAGGAGTTCGGTGAGGCTGGAGAGGCCGACGTTGTCCTTGTCGAGCAGGATGTCGCGGAGACTTTCCGCCAGTTCCGTGCCACCCGGCTCCCGCGTGCGAACCACCTGGTGACCAGCCTGCTTAAGCCAGTCAGCCACGAGTTCCAACATGGTTGACTTCCCGGCACCCTCCCCGCCTTCAATGGTGATGAACTTACCCAGCATCAATCCTTACCTATGAGTTTTTTTACCGCGGCCTTGTGCTCTTCCAGGGTAACGGAAAAAGAATGCCCGCCACTGCCATCCGCCACGAAATATAGCTCTTCACCCGCTTGCGGGCTGGCTGCAGCGGCCAGTGAAGCTTTCCCGGGCATCGCGATCGGTGTGGGCGGCAATCCATGGCGGGTGTAGGTATTGTAAGGCGTGTCCGCCTGCAAATCCCGCCGCCGGATATTGCCGTCAAAGGAATCGCCCATGCCATAAATAACCGTTGGGTCGGTTTGCAAGCGCATGCCTTTTTCCAGCCGGCGGGTAAATACACCCGCGATACGCCTCCGCTCGTCATCGATCGCGGTCTCTTTTTCGATGATCGATGCCAGGATCAATAACTCGTATGGCGTTTTCACCGGCAAATCAATGTGACGAGACTCCCAGGCCTGATTCAGTGCCTCCTTCATGGCGGCGTGTGAGCGGATCAGGATGTCCAGATCGGAATCACCCCTGGTGAACTGGTAGGTTTCAGGCAGGAACCAGCCTTCCGGGTGCGCCAAATCCATCTCCGCCAAAGAAGCTGCCCACTCTTGCGTGCCCCCCGGGCCGAGCTCATGCTTCAGCACGTCGTTAGCTGCCAGCGCTTCCATGAACTCGCGGAACGTCCAGCCCTCGACCAGCGTTATCCGGTACTGAATTACCTTTCCGCTCGACAGGTGATTAAGCAGGTCTCTCGGCTTCATGCCGGCGGCCAGTTGGTATTCCCCGGTCCGATACACATACGGTTCAAACCGCATGAGCAATTTCCATTGCCAAACGGGTTGTGTAAATCCCCACGAGGCCAATTGCGCGACAATCTCCGTACCGGATGTTCCCGGGTTCAACAGGTATACATGTCCCCCGGCCGGAATTTCCAGCGGCGTCTGGAGAAACCGCTGATAACGCTCCCAACCCGACCACGCCAGTACCGCCGCAAACAGGACCAGCAGGGCAAGGATTGACAACAGTTTCTTCATGGCAAGCGAGACTCCTTTTTACTGTCCACTCAACCAATCCTGTACTTCTCGGGTCACCGGACCGGGTTCATATTCCCAGTGATCGATACGCGTAACCGGGAAAACTCCACGCACCGAGTTGCAGACGAAAACCTCTTCGGCTTCGGGCAGCATGTCCAGGCTTATACGCCTTTGCTCACAGCGCTCGCGGAACGCATTGAGTATCGCACCGCGCAACACGCCACGCACACCACAGCGATCCAGTCTGGGCGTCATGAGCTGGCCCGAATTGACCAGGAAGATGTTCGAAGAGACCGCGCAGACAACGTAATCCTCGCGATCGAGAAGTATGCCTTCGTGGATCGTTTGTTCCGTCCACTCTGAACGGGCTGTAACCTGCTCCAGGCGGTTAAGATGCTTGAGCCCGGCCAGGGCTGGCTGAATAGCCAGGCGCAAATTGCAGACCCGGGCCCGAATTCCGGTTTCGACCAGGCTTCCCGAATCGGGAGGCCAGGGGTAGGAACACACGATCCGGTTGGTCCGGGCCGGGGTTTCCGGCGCGTAGCCTCTGCCCGATGTCCCGCGGGTAATAATGATCTTGACCACGCAACGGCGCTGCCCGGCACTCACGGTCTGCACCTCACGCAACAGCACTGCCTGCGGTGTCACGGGTAAGCCCAGTTGCTCGCAACCGGCACCCAGCCGGTCGATGTGTGCCTGCCAGAAGCGGACCTGGCCTCCAAAAACAGCCATGGTTTCAAACAGCCCGTCGCCGTAATGCAAACCGCGGTCTGACGCGGAAATCCGGTCGGAAATCTCCCCATCCACCAGGCACTCAAGCATGTTTCAACTCCTTGCCGTGTGATTCGACGGCCAATAGCATACCGCGGGCCTTGTCGGCAGTCTCGAGCACTTCTTGCTCAGCGACTGAATCGGCGACGATTCCGGCCCCGGTCCGGAACGAAAACCGGTTACCATGAATCAGCATACTCCTGATCAGGATATTGAGGTCCATGCTGCCGTCCTTGCCCAGGTAGCCCATCGAGCCTGTATAAAAGCCCCTGCCCTCGCCCTCAAGCTCCGCAATGATTTCCATACAATGCACCTTCGGACAGCCGGTGATCGTTCCACCCGGGAAGACCGCCTTGATCGTATCGACGGGACTGACGTCCGGCCGTAACTCGCCTCGTACATTGGAGACGATATGGTGCACATGCGCATAGGTCTCGACCACCATCAGTTCGCTGACCTCGACAGTACCCGGCCGGCAGACCCGTCCCAGGTCGTTTCGCTCGAGATCGATGAGCATCACGTGCTCTGCCCGTTCTTTGAGGTTGCTGATGAGTTCGTCCGACAGCGCCTGGTCGTGTGCTGCATCCAGGCCCCGGGGGCGGGTGCCGGCGATGGGCCGCGTTTGCACTTTTCGGCCCAGCGTCTGCACCAGGCGTTCCGGAGATGAGCTCAGAAGAACATGATCTTTCCACCGCATCAGGCCGGCAAAGGGTGCGGGGTTGGTGTAGCGGAGCGCTTCGTATAATCGAAACGGGTCAGGATTGGAAAAGAACGTCCCGTGCCAGGGCCGTGAAATATTGACCTGGAATACGTCACCCGCAAGCAGGTAGTCATGAATGCGGTGAACCGACTCTTCGAAGCGCGCCGGATCCTCCTCGATGACTTCTCTCAGCAGCTGTGTGCCCGCCTCGCCAAATCGGGAGGGCTGGACATTGCGGCTCTGCAAGCAGGACAGAATGTCCTCGAGCTGCTGTTCGGATTCAGCAACGGCCAACGCCCGATCGGCCCGCCCCTCTTCCATTGCATGGAAAACGATGACTGCCCCGGGACAACGGTGAGCAACGGCATCCGGCAGCCCGGTTTCATTCACGGGAAGTTCTAACCGTGACTCGATCTCGCCGGCGATTTCATACCCGAGATACACGAACCATCCGCCGCAGAATGGCAGGTCAGGGCCGCCGGACGCAGCCGTCGCCTTCACAACAGCTTTTTCTTCGCGGTGCCAACTGTCGAGTCGCTCAAAAAACGAGTGGCCGGTTCCCGGGCCATGTAAACCCATTTTCGGATCCGAGGTCAGCACTTCTCCGGATGCGAATAACAGGAGGCTCCGCCCACCGAGTCCTCCGCGGGCGGCGCTCTCGAGAAGATAAGGGAATTGATCCGGAAAACTCTCGGACAAGCCCAGCAGGTCGGGAACGTGGTCAAGCCACCGTGTGCAGCAGCCTGCCACAGCTCAAATCAGTCCTGCAGCCGGCTGAGGACCAATGTTCCGTTGGTGCCGCCAAAACCGAAGGAGTTGGAGACCGCGATATCGACGGGCATTTCCCTGGCTTCGTTGGGCACGTAATCCAGGTTACAACCTTCACCCGGATTTTCCAGATTTATGGTTGGCGGTACGATACCATCGCGCATCGCAAGCATGCTGAAAATCGCTTCGGCGCCGCCGGCGGCACCAAGCATGTGTCCGGTCATGGACTTGGTGGAACTGACGGCCAGCCTGTAAGCGTGATCACCGAACACCGTCTTGACAGCATCGGATTCGGCGCGGTCACCCAGCGGTGTCGACGTGCCATGTGCATTGATGTAATTGACCTGGTCAGCGTTGAGGCCGGCATCCTGCAGCGCATTGACCATGCAGCGTGCCGCGCCTTCGCCATTCGCTGGCGGGGCTGTCATATGATGAGCGTCACCGCTCATTCCAAAACCTTTGAGCTCGGCATAAATCCTGGCACCCCTGCGCCTGGCGTGTTCCATTTCTTCGATAACCACCACACCGGCGCCGTTCGACAATACAAACCCGTCGCGGTCCCTGTCCCAGGGACGGCTGGCTGCGTGGGGATCGTCATTTCGAGTGGACATGGCCTTGGCCACCATGAAACCGGCCATGGCGGTTGGAGTCGTTGCGTACTCCGCACCACCGGCCACCATCACATCGGCGTCGCCATACTTGATCAGCCGGGCGGCCAGGCCAATGTTGTGCGTGGATGTCGTACAGGCCGTCACCACGGCGATATTGGGTCCCTTGTAGCCATAATCGATTGACAGGACGCCTCCGATCATATTGACGATCGATCCCGGAATATAAAAGGGTGAAACGCGGCGCGGCCCGCGGTCCCGGTAGGTCAGCATGGTGCTCTCGATGGTGGCGATCCCACCAATACCGGCACCGAGTGCAAAGCCGACCCGTTCCGGATTCAGGCCATGATCTTCACCGATCAGACCAGCTTCCGCCATTGCGTCTTTTGAAGCGGCCAGTCCGTAGTGCATGAACTTGTCGTAGCGCCGGGCCTCCTTGCCGGATATGTAGTCAGATAATTCGAAACCCGTGACCTCACCGGCAATTCGCGTCGAAAGCCCGGAGACATCGAACTCGGTAACCGGTCCGATCCCGCTTGTTCCATTGCATATTGCCTCCCAGGCCGATTCGACCGTGCTTCCAACCGGGGAAATCAGGCCGAGGCCCGTGACTACAACTCTACGCGATGACACAACGGAGTCCTCTCAAAGTTCGGGGATCACAATAAGCAACGGCCGGCAATGAGCCGGCCGCTTCAAACTCTGCGGAATGCAAAACGTCAGACGTTGGCGTTGACGTAATCAATTGCCTGCTGGACGCTGGTGATTTTCTCAGCCTCTTCATCCGGGATTTCACATTCGAATTCTTCTTCGAGCGCCATCACCAGCTCGACGGTATCGAGGGAGTCAGCGCCGAGATCATCGACAAAGGACGCACTGGGCGTGACTTCTTCTTCCTTGACTCCGAGTTGTTCGATTACGATCTTCTTGACGCGCTCTTCAACACTGCTCATTGAACTAACTTCCTCTTCAGGGGATTCAGGTCCGCAATTTTAGTTAATCTGCGGCAATGAATCCAGTTTAAGTCTCAACTTAAATCATATACATGCCGCCATTGACATGTATCGTCTGGCCTGTGATGTATCCTCCATGCGCTGATGCGAGGAACAAAACAGCGGCTGCAATGTCTTGCGGAGCACCCAGACGTTGTAGCGGAATATCGCGCAAAAGGGCCTCCCGTTGCTTGTCATCCAAAGACTTTGTCATGTCCGTATCGATGAATCCAGGGGCGACGACATTAACGGTTATGCTCCTGGAACCTATCTCCCGCGCCAGCGAGCGGGAGAAACCCATCATACCCGCCTTGGCGGCAGCATAATTGGTTTGACCGGCATTACCCATCGAACCCACCACCGAGGCAATACTGATGATACGACCTGAGCGGGCTTTCATCATGCCTCTGAGGCAGGCTTTGCTGAGCCGGAATACGGATCGCAGATTGGTGTCAATCACCGCGTCCCATTCTTCCTCTTTCATTCTCATCAGTATCTGGTCACGCGTGATTCCCGCATTGTTGACCAGAATGGTCGGCGGTCCCAGCAAATCCGTGACCCGGCTCACCAGCGCGCTGGCGCCATCCGGGTCATTGACATCCAGCGTCTCTCCTGCATTGACCGCCGGGTTACCTTCCAGTCTTTGCGCAATGGCGTTCGCGCCCGCCTCGGTTGTGGCCGTTCCAGCGACTCTGGCTCCGGCCGCGGCCAGCGTATCGGCGATCGCCGCGCCGATCCCACGGCTCGCCCCGGTGACGATGGCAACCTGGCCCTCAAGATTCAGATCCATATTCAGCTCCAGTTTTCTTTCGTTTCGATCAATGCTTCGAAGTCGGCCAGCGCGGCGCTGCTGGATTCTCTGGATATTCTGCGATTGAGACCAGTCAGCACTTTGCCGGGCCCGCATTCGGCAAATCGGCCCACTCCTGCCGCTACCAGCCACTGGATTGTTTCCGTCCAGCGCACAGGCGCCCACATCTGCCGGACCAGCAGGTCCCGGATTTCCTCAGCATCCCGGTGTGTTTTGACGTCCACGTTATGGATGACCGGAATGCGGGCCGTTTCGATGTCCACACCGGCCAGAATTCTTTCCATTCCCTCGGCTGCAGGCCGCATTAATTCGCAATGCGAAGCCACGCTGACCGGCAAGGGAAAAGCCCGGCGGGCTCCCGCGGCACTGGCCAGCTCGACGGCCCGGTCCACAGCCTCTTTCTCGCCCGCGATAACAACCTGTCCGGGTGAATTGAAATTGGCGCAGGAGACGACTTGTCCCTGGGACGCCTCTTCGCAGATGTTTGCAACTACCTCGTCATCCAGCCCCAGGATGGCCGCCATCTCACTGCTGCCGGCTGGCGTTGCGGCCTGCATGTCCTTCCCGCGTTCATCCGCCACCACCACGGCATCCTCGAAACTCATGGAACCCGCTGCAACCAGGGCCGAGTATTCGCCGAGGCTGTGTCCCGCCATGAAATCCGGGTCAGGCCCACCCAGGGCCTTCCAGATCCGCCAGGTGGCTACTCCGGCGGCAAGCATGGCCGGTTGCGTCACCTGGGTTTCGTTGAGGCGCTCAACCGGACCGTTTTGCGTCACTTCCCACAGGTCGTAACCGAGAACCCTGGAAGCCGAATCGAAAGTCTCCCTGACGACATCGGCAGGTTCCGCCAGGTTCGCCATCATCCCGACGGACTGTGAGCCCTGCCCGGGAAACAGGAAAGCTGTCTTCTGCATTATTTTCGTCCTTTCTCAGTACCTGATCAGCGCCGAACCCCAGGTGAACCCGCCACCGAAGGCTTCGAGCATTAACATGTCACCGCGCTTGATTCTGCCGTCCCTCACCGCCTCATCCAGCGCCAGGGGCACCGATGCAGCCGACGTATTCCCATGGCGGTCAACCGTCACCACGACGTGATCCATGTTCATATCCAGCATCCGGGCCATCGCGGCGATGATTCGTAGATTGGCCTGATGTGGAATCAGCCAGTCAAGGTCGGATTTCTCCAGCTTGTTGGCGCTCAGCGTTTCCTGCACGATTCGTCCCAGGGTGCGGACTGCAACCTTGAACACTTCGTTGCCCTTCATGAAGAGTTCGGGTATACCGTCGCTTTCCGCCATGCCATCCCAACCCCTGGAAACGCCGACCTTGGTTGTCAACAGGTCCTTGTAGTCACCGTTTGCATGAACGTGCGTCGATAGGATTCCCGGTTGTTCGGAGGCCTCGAGAACGACTGCACCGGCTCCGTCCCCAAACAGCACGGCGGTATCACGTTTTTTCCAGTTGGTAATCCGGGACAGCGTTTCGGTGCCGCAGACCAATACCTTGCGGGCGTCGCCGCACCGGATGTACTTATCCGCCACGCTGAGCGCATAGATAAAACCAGAACAGGCCGCGTTCACGTCCATTGCACCGCAATCGGGCAAACCAAGCTTCTTCTGCACGAGGCATGCAACGCTGGGAAACACGAGATCCGGTGTCGTGGTTCCGACCACGAACAAGTCAATTTCCGCCGGATCGACGTCAGCCGTTTCGATGGCTTTTCTGCAGGCTTCCTCCGCGAGGGTCGCTGAGGTCTCCGTATCGGCGGCTATGCGGCGTTCGCAGATCCCGGTCCGCTCGCGGATCCACTGATCGCTGGTATCCATGATCTGTTCCAGGTCGTGGTTGCTCACCACCTTGTCGGGCAATTGGCTTCCTGTCCCGGCTATTCTCGAATAAATCACGACGACATCTCCAAATGATACTTATGTATCGAAGCCTCAATTCTGACCGGGACCTGTCGCCTCGCTTCGCGGCCAGCTTCCAGTATGGCTCTTGTAAGGCCTTTACGATCTGAACCGCCATGGCTTTTTACCGCCACGCCATTCAGACCGAGCAAAGGTGCACCATTATGCGCGGCGGGATCGAGCCGCGCCAGCATCTGCCTGACGGACGGCGCCGCCAGTGCAGCTCCGGCCCGGCTCGCCACGTTCTTGCCCAGCGCCGCTTTAAACTCGCTCAGCAGCATCCTCGCGAGCCCCTCGGTCGACTTCAGGATCAGGTTACCCGCGAAACCGTCACAGACCGCGACGTCCACGGTGCCGTCGAATATGTCGTGTCCTTCGATGAAGCCGGCATAGTTCATCGGCAGTTCCTGCAGCATACCGTGGGCACGCTGGACCAGATCATGTCCCTTGCCATCTTCGTGCCCGACGTTGAGCAATCCGATACTGGGGTTGTCGATGCCTTCGACTTCTTTGGCCGTCACGGAACCCATAACGGCGAACTGGACCAACTGCCTTGCCCTGACGTTGAGGTTCGCGCCCAGGTCCAGCAAGCCGGTGTACCCTCGGATATTCGGCACATAGGCCATCAGGGCCGGACGCTGAATACCGCTGAGCATGCCCAGCAATTTAACGCCCGTTACCATCATCGCTGCCGTGTTTCCGCCGCTGATGCAGGCATCCGCCCGACGGTCGGCTACCAGCTCAAAAGCCTTCCAAAGGCTGCTGTCGCGTCCGCGCCGGAGCACCGCCGCGGGTTTTGCGTCCATCGGGAGGACCGTTTCGGCATGGTGAAGGTCGATGCGCGCGGTCGCGGCTGCGCCGGCAGCCTCCAACGCAGACTTCAGTTCGGGCTGGTCGCCCACCAGGATCAGATTCAAGCGCGGGTCTTCCCGCAACGCATCCAGTGCCGCCGGCACAGAAACGTCAAGGCCCCGGTCGCCACCATGTGCGTCCAGGGCCAGGATCGTTTTTTCAGAGACGCTCATTCAGTTCAGCAGGGCCTGCAATAGGCCCGATGTTGCCGAACGCAGTGGCCTTTTACTCTTCGTCGAATTCCACGACCGGCGTGTCGATTACCTTCCGGCCTTTGTAATAGCCTTCCGGAGTGACGTGGTGCCGGAGATGGGTTTCACCCGTTGTCGAGTCGACCGAAAGCGTCGGGGCGTTCAGCGAGTCGTGCGAGCGTCGCATGCCGCGCCTTGACGGCGTCTTGCGATTTTTTTGTACAGCCATGGTTATTTCTCCCAAGTCAAAATAGTGTATCGGTACCGCTTGATTCCGTATCCCGGAAATCATTCTTTCCGGGTTAATTCTCTTTGCTTACTTTCAGCAATCCCGCCAACCCCTGGAAGGGACGGTGGGTCCGCTCGTCTTCAATTTCGGAAGGCGGTATGAATCCATCTTCCGTCGATAATTCAACTTCCTTCGTATCAGGGCTCCGGGGCACCTGTGGAACCGCGAGAAGCAACTCGTCTTCCACCAGGTCAAGTAGTGCCATCCGGCCATGTTCGACCAGTACCGGTTCATAACTCTCCGGTAACTCGTCCTGATCGGCGATATTTTCAATCACCGTTAGCAGGCTGCTGCGTTCAACCTGCTCCACGTAAGGCAGCAGGCTGCGTTGGCAAACCAACGGCAATTCCGCCCTGACCGTTACGTCAATCGTCACCAAACCCTGTTCGTCGTAGCGAAAACGGGCCGTGAACGCGGCGTCGGCCCAGACTATTCGCCTGCCGCCAGCCCCGGCCCCGGTTGCCGGCGCGAGGATGGCGCGCAATCGTGGCATTCTTTCAAGCGGCATCGTGCCGCGGAACTCCCGGCGACCGTCAGCTGCCGTCCAGGGATCTATAATGTCTGGAAATTCTCTGGACATATCGTCAGAATTACCGGCGACCGAGTCAACCTAAGCACCTAAGTAAACATTATATTTTACTACAATAATGCATCAACAGTCACATAACAGATCTTTGATCCTTGCGTCCTCCAGCCCCTACCGGAAGATTTTGCTTGAACGTCTGGGTCTGCCCTTCGAGGTTTTCTCTCCCGATGTCGACGAATCCCTGCTTGAGGGAGAAGAACCGGACGCCCTGGTTGCGCGTCTGGCGGGTGATAAATCCGGGGCCGCTGCGCGGCGATTTCCATCTGCCGTTGTGGTCGGATCAGACCAGATCGCGATCTTTAAGAGCACGATCATTGGAAAACCCGGCAACGCAGCAAACGCCCGAAAACAGCTCAGCGTTCTCAGTGGCCGCAATGTGTGCTTTCTTTCAGCGGTTTCCGTCCGTTGCAAGGAAACCGGTTTCCTGTTCGAACGTACGATTCCAACAAATGTGCGGTTCCGGAAATTGTCCGTTGATGAAATCGAGCGCTATGTAGCGCGCGACAATCCGGTCGATTGCGCCGGTGGTTTCAAATCTGAAGAAACCGGGACAAGCCTGCTTCTGGCGATGGAATCGCGCGACCCGACCGCTATCATTGGCCTGCCGCTGATCGCCGTGTCCGAAGCGCTCAGAAAGGCGGGTTTTCAAGTGCCTTAGGAGTCGATCGTATGGCATAATAAACGGTCACCATACTTGACCGTACGGAGCCCATTAATGAGCACTTCCGAATACAGCAACTGGCGCCTTGAATACGATATCGACAAAATCTGCTGGTTGACGATCGACCGCGCCGGGGAATCCACCAACAGCCTTTCACGGGACGTTTTTACCGAGCTCGAAAACATTGTAAGCAAGCTCGAGAAAGAACCACCGAGAGGTCTGGTTCTTCAATCCGGTAAAAAGGGCTCATTCATTGTCGGCGCAGATGTCCGTGAATTCGAAAAAGTTGAAAATATCGAAGAAGCGGAGACCTTCATTCGCGAAGCTCACGAGTTGCTTAATCGGATCGAGGCCTTGCCCTTTCCTACGGCAGTGACAATCGATGGATTCTGTCTCGGCGGCGGCCTCGAGCTCGCCTTGTGCTGTGATTACCGGATCGCCAGCAACACCGAGAAAACGCGCATCGGTTTTCCGGAAATCAAACTGGGCATCTACCCTGGCTTTGGCGGCAGCGCCCGGACGACGCGTCTGCTGGGCGGTTTCAAAGCCATGCCGCTGATGCTGACTGCTCGAATGCTGCGAGCCCGCCAGGCCAAAGCCATGGGATTGGTTGACCAGCTCGTCGGGCCGCATGGCGGACTCCGCTGGGCTGCGAGGCGGGCCGTTCTTCAGGGACGCAAGGGACGCAAGCCGGGATGGCTGGCTAAGCTCAGCAATCTTGGTCCGGCGCGGAAATTTCTCGCCGCCCAGATGCGCAAGCAGACCGCGGCCAGGGCAAACCCGGAGCACTACCCCGCCCCATTCGAGTTGATCGAGGCCTGGGAGGAACACGGCGATGATTTCCGGCAAATGCTCGACGAGGAGGCAACACGGGTTGCCCGTCTGATTACCGGGAGCTCTTCGGGGGGCTTGCGGCGTGTCTTCTGGCTGATGGAGAACCTCAAATCGCATGGCAAGCAATCGGATTTCAAAGCGCTCCGGGTCCATGTGATCGGGGCCGGGGTCATGGGCGGCGATATTGCCGCCTGGTGCGTGTTGCAGGGGCTCGAGGTTACCCTACAGGATCGCGAAATGAAATACATTGAGCCCGCGCTCAAACGAGCCAGGAAACTGTTTGTAAAACGCCTCAAGACCGCGGACAGGATAGCAGGAGCTCAAAGCCGCCTCGGGCCGACGTCGTCATCGAAGCGATATTTGAAAATCTCGAAGCCAAGCAGGCCCTGTTTATCGATCTGGAGAAGCGGGTAAGTCCTGAAGCGATTCTGGCCACCAACACCTCGGCTATCCCGCTGAAAGACATCGCCAGCGTTTTGAAAAAGCCGAAACGCCTGATCGGTCTCCACTTCTTCAATCCTGTGGCGAAGATGCCCCTGGTGGAAGTGGTTTACGACGAGAAGACAAAGCCCGAAGAAATCCAGCGGGGATCTGCATTCTGCAACCAGATCAATCGTTTTCCACTACCCGTTAAAAGCAGCCCGGGCTTCCTGGTCAATCGCGTCCTGTCGCGTTATATGCTCAAAGCCTTCCAGTTACACCGCGAAAGGGACGTACCCAGGGAGGCTCTGGACAAGGCGGCCGAGAATTTCGGTATGCCCATGGGCCCCGTTGAACTGGTGGACACCGTGGGCCTGGACGTAAGCCTGGGCGTGATGGGGACGCTGACCGGCGAGGAAGCAGCCGAGGACGCCAAGGTCCTGAAATCCTATGTTGACCAGGGCAAGCTGGGCAAGAAGAGCGGTGAAGGATTTTACCAATGGAAGAAAGGCAAACCCGAGAAAGACAAGGACGCCATCGAGGGAATCAATCTCGAATCACTGGGCGATGAACTCATGAAGCCCTACTTTGACGAGTGCGAGGCTTGCCTCGCGGAAGGCATCGTGGAGGATCGTGATGCGCTCGACGCGGGCATGATATTCGGGACCGGTTTCGCACCTTTCCGGGGAGGCCCGTTGTTCTACCTCGAAAACAGCAAGGAACAGGAAAAGGAGCATGAAAATGAGTGATCAGCTGCGGAGAATAGCGGTCGTCGGCGGCAGCCGGATACCTTTTTGCCGCTCGAACAGCATTTACTCGGCGAAGACCAACCTGGACATGCTGTCAGCGTCCCTGCAGGGAGTGGTTGACCGGTTCGGCCTCGAAGACAGGCAATTGGACGAGGTTGTGGCCGGCGCCGTAACCACGCATGCGAAGGACTGGAACCTGGCGCGCGAGGCGCTTCTGTCCACCTCGCTTTCGCCGCTCACCCCCGGCATCACGCTGCAACAGGCCTGCGGCACCAGCCTGCAGGCCGCGCTGATAATTGGCGCAAAGATCGCTACCGGGCAGATCGAATGCGGCATCGCGGCAGGAACGGACACGACCTCGGATCCACCGATTACCTTTGGGCGCAAGTTCTCTCAGCGGCTGGTGAAAATGGGTGCCGCCCGCACAGGAAAACAACGCCTCAAAGCCTTCAAAGGCTTCGGGTTTTCCGAATTGAAACCGGTGCTTCCCGCCAACGGCGAACCGCGCACCGGCATGTCGATGGGTCAGCATTGTGAACGGATGGCGCGCGAGTGGAGCATCCAGCGTGAAGATCAGGACCAGCTTGCGATGGAAAGCCATCAGAAGGCTAACCAGGCCTACAACGATGGATTTTTTGACGACCTGGTCACGCCATGGGGCGGCGTCAGCCGCGACAACAACATTCGGGCCGACAGCAGTATCGAAAAACTGGGCAGCCTGCGCACGGTTTTCTCAAAAGGAGCCGATGCAACGCTCACGGCCGGTAACAGCACCCCCCTGACCGATGGCGCCGCGGCTGTACTGCTCGCATCGGAGGAGTGGGCAACGGCGAATGAGCTGCCGGTCCAGGCCTATATCACGGCGGGGCGAACTTCGGCCGTCGATTTCGTGAACGACGAGGGGCTGCTGATGGCGCCAACAGTGGCGGTGGCAGAGCTATTGCAAAGAACCGGCCTTGCCCTGCAGGATTTCGATTTTTACGAGATCCATGAAGCGTTTGCGGCTCAGGTGTTATGCACCCTGGCTGCCTGGGACTCGGCCGACTATTGCCGCGACCGGCTGGGATTGGACAAACCGCTGGGCACCATTGACCGCGAGAAGCTCAACATCAAGGGCAGCAGCCTGGCGGTCGGACATCCCTTTGCCGCCACGGGTGCGCGCATCGTCGCCAACCTCGCGCAGATCCTCGAGACATCCGGAGCAGGCAGGGGCCTGATTTCCGTTTGCACTGCAGGTGGCATGGGTGTGGCTGCGATTATGGAAAGAGAATGATGGCTGCTTTGTCGCCTTCGCATCTCGAACAGGTCATCCAGGCCGTGCGCAGTCCGTGGCTGGTTCCCTTCGACGGCAAACTCAGCGAAGCGCCGCAAAATTTCGGGGCGCCGCCGGATGCCGGTGATTGTAAGGACTTGCTGGAAAACGCCCGCAAGGCCATTCGCCCCTTTCAGCGCAAGCTATACGCTGCAAAGCAATACAGTGTCCTGCTCGTTTTCCAGGCGCTGGATGCGGCGGGAAAGGACGGCGCCATCCGGGAAGTGTTCGAAGATCTGGACCCGGTAAACGTCCAGATCTCGGCGTTCAAGCGGCCCACCGAACGCGAGTTACGCCATGATTTTCTGTGGCGAACCACCCGCAAACTTCCCGAGCGCGGAGAAATCGGGGTCTTCAACCGCAGTTACTACGAGGAAGTCCTCACTGTTCGGGTCCACCCTGAGTTTCTGGACGGCCAGTACGCCGGCGATCCTCCGGATGCCGCAGCACTCTGGCCCGCACGCTACCGGGCCATTCGTGAGCATGAAAAACACCTGGCGGCGGCCAACACCCTGGTATTGAAATTCTGGCTGAATGTTTCGCCCGCGACCCAGGCTCGGCGCTTCCTCGAGCGCCTGGACACGCCTGAAAAGCGATGGAAGTTTTCAATGGGTGACATCCGGGAATCGAAAGTCAGAACGGATTACGACCAGGCTGTGATGCATATGTTTAACGAAACATCCCGCCCCTGGGCTCCCTGGTTCTGTATTCCCGCGGACGATAGATGGTACTTGCGGTGGCAGATCGCTGACATCGTGAACCAGGCCATGGCTGCCCTGCCGCTTGACTACCCGGAGCCGGAAGAAATTCCGGCCGAGCGCACATCCGAAGTGAGAGCCCTGCTCAAGTCACGGATCGAAGGAAGCTAACCCGTCGGTTGCGGCGTATAGGGTAGGCCCACGTCGAGGCCGGCGGCTTCCGCAGTGTTCACCATGAGGGTCGCACGCGTCATCGGCCCGACGCCTCCTGGCACCGGGCTGATCCAGGATGCCTTCTTTGCTGCCGTTTCGAACTCGATGTCACCGACCAGTTTGCCACTGGCCTGGCGACTGATGCCCACGTCGACCACGATTGCGCCCGGCCTGATCCATTCTGAATTGATAATCCCGGGTTTACCGATTGCGCTGATCAGCAGCTCTGCGCTGCGAACGTGTTCTTCCAGGTTTCGGGTAAACCGGTGGCTTACGGTTACGGTGGAACCTGTAAGCAGGAGTTCCAGGGCCATCGGCCTGCCAACGATATTCGATGCGCCCACGACAACGGCGTGCATGGACCGGTTGGCGATACCGTAGTAGTGAAGGAGCGCCATCACACCCCGTGGTGTGCACGGCCTCAGGCCTGGCTGTCTGAGCGCCAGCTTACCGACGTTAAAGGCGTGAAATCCGTCCACGTCCTTGTCAGCATGGATCCGGTTGGTGACCGCCGTTTCATCGATATGGCCGGGAAGAGGCAATTGCACCAGGATGCCGTCAGTGTCCGCAGCTTCATTGAGGCGATCGATGAGGTCCAGCAGTTTTTCCTGACTGGTCGACGCATCGAGGTCGAAATCCTTCGCCAGGATACCCGCGCGTTCGCAGTCCCTGCGTTTCGCCTGCACGTAGATGGATGAGGCAGGGTCATCACCGACCAGCACAACGGCCAGGCCGGGACGCCGGCCGCCCATGCTGACATGTTTTTCTATTGCTTCGTGGACACAGCCGATGACGGCCGAGCTGACCTGCTTGCCGTCCAGAATCTTTGCTTTCCGGGCTTGTTCCGATTTGTTCATTATTATTGGGATTTTATGAAACCCTTTCTCCTCAGACGGATACATTGTATTTTATCCTAATAGCGAGAGGGATTTTCCATGCATGTTTACGAATACAGATTCCGTTCAATCACCGGCGCCAACATGCCGCTGGATCGCTGGAAAGGCCAGCCGCTGCTGCTGGTCAACACGGCTTCCGAATGCGGATTTACGCCGCAATACAAAAAATTACAATCCATGTGGGATGAATACCGGCCGGCTGGACTGGTTGTCATAGGCATCCCCTGTAATGAATTCGGCCAGCAGGAAC
>CAMYKC010000028.1:18046-32953 GCA_947258865.1 uncultured Lysobacterales bacterium | reverse complement strand
ATCGAACCGCCGAAGATGCTCTGCTTGGTCAGGAAGTTGTCGACCAGGTCGACGGACACGTAATCGATCATGTCCTGGGTCAGCGATGTGGCCGTGGGCACGCCCGTCTCGCGAACGACCGAGCCGCCGCCGAACAGGTTCAGCGGTACACAGCCCTGGATAAGCGTGGCCGGGTTGTTGACGTCAGCGTAACACTCAGGCTGGCCGTCGCCGTTCAGGTCGGCCGATGGGCCCAGTGCGTTCTGCAGGCGTGCGCCCGAGAACTGCCCGAAGTCTACATCCTGCCGGGCGCGGTAGCCGTAGTTGATGAACAGGTCCCAATCGATGTCATCCGTCAACGTGCCTTCGAGGCCCGCTATGAACTGGTACTGGGTGATTTCCTGCTCGAACGCGCGCTTGGTCTCGATCATGCGGCGGCGCGCATCCCTGACGGGTTCGTACCGCAGGTTGGTGCCATTGGCCGTGTTGTAGTTGTCGATCGCCTGGCGCAGGTAGTAGTTGTCCTCCGAAATGCCGGCGTAACCTGTCGTTTCGCCGGTATCCGGGTCGGTGTAGAAGCCGCTGTAGAACGGGTCGCCCGGGGTATACGGCAGCGGCGCAAGCTCCTGCCTCGACTCGCGGAAGTTGCCGCGGACCTCGGCGTTGAACCGGATGTTGTCGGTCAGGTCGAAGTGCGCTTCTGCGAACAGGTTGGTGCGCTCGTAAGGCGTCTGGATGTAGTTGACGGGCGCATAGTTGTAGTTACGGCCGTCATGCGGAATCATCAGGCCGGCCTGGTAAGGCTGGCTCGCCGGGGTCCCGATCAGGAAGACGCCCTGGGTCAGGAAGGTCAGCCGGCTTTCGGGGATACGAGAGGATCCGGCCCGGTAACAACCGTCGCCCGGTAAGCCCGTGTAAGGCGCCGTGAGCTGGTTTTCGCAGCCCTGCGGGTAGATGTAGAAGGAATCGCTCATGAACTCCCAGGGCGTGTCGGCCTGGTAGGCTTCTTCCTGGTTCACGTATTCCGCGCCGAACACGAAGTTGCCGTCTTCGAACTCGGTACCGGCGATCAGGCCGAAGCTGTACTGCGCGCCGGCGCTGTCACTCCAGTCTGCGACTTGGGCGTTGACTTCCATGCCCTCGAAATCACGGCGCGTGATGATGTTGACCACGCCGGCCACGGCGTCGGCGCCGTAAATTGCCGAGGCGCCGTCCTTCAGGATTTCGACGCGTTCGATCATGGTGGACGGGATGGTCTGGTAGTCACCACCGTCGACCACGCGCTGGCCGTTGATCAACGTCACGGTACGGTTGGTGCCCATACCGCGCAGGTCGACAAGTACCGCACCGTTACCACCGTTGTTGGTAGTGGTGCCGATCGGCGAACCGGACATTGAAGGCATGCGCTGCAGGATGCTACCGACGTCGGTAAGACCTGAAGCTTCGATGTCGCTCCTCGCAAGCACCGTCACGGGGCTGGCACTGTCGATATCGGCGCGCCGGATGCGTGAACCGGTAACGATGACTTCCTCAATAGTGGCGTCATCGAGTTCCTGAGAATCCGCATCTTGAGCGACAGCGTTAGGTACGTAGGACAATGCCATTGCACCCGCACTCACCCCTAAAGCAAGGTGAATAGCTGTTTGTAGCTTAAAGTTTGTAGACATGAATGCTTCCTCACGAATTATTGATGTGTGCGTATTATTTGTATAAACGCTTCAAATGCTATGAAACGTGTCAGGGATTTATACCATTTATGGGCACTACAGTAAACAATTCATTAACAATTGCTTAACATAAAGATTATGACCTGAACGCCGCTTATTTGGCGTTTTTCAGAGGGGTGAGAAACCCTCGTGAAAGGGTTCAGAGGATATAGCGGCTGAGGTCTTCGTTGCCGGCCAGTTCGTCCAGGTGCTTTTCCACGTAATCCGCGTCGATCTCGAACGCATCACCAGAACGGTCAGGCGCCTCGTAGGAAATGGTGTCCAGCAGCCGCTCCATCACGGTATGCAGGCGGCGGGCGCCAATATTCTCGGTCGATTCGTTCACTTTCCAGGAAATTTCGGCGATCCGGCGTACCCCGCCTTCGGTGAATCCCAGCTGGACGCCTTCAGTACTCATGAGCGCGGAGTATTGTTCCGTCAGTGACGCCTGGGGCTCGGTGAGAATTCTCGTAAAATCATCCACTTCCAGTGCGCGCAACTCGACGCGAATGGGCAGGCGGCCCTGCAATTCAGGGATCAGGTCCGATGGTCTGGAAAGGTGAAATGCGCCGGATGCAATGAACAGAACATGGTCTGTTTTGACCATCCCGTAACGCGTGGAAACCGTGCAGCCCTCGACCAGCGGCAGCAGGTCCCGCTGTACTCCTTCACGTGAGACATCAGCGCCGCCGTAATCGGAACGCCGCGCGACCTTGTCAAGCTCGTCAATAAAAACAATGCCGTTCTGCTCGGCGTTTTCCAGCGCCTGGGCCTTGATCTCCTCGTCATTGACCATTTTGGCGGCTTCCTCCTCGATCAGGATGGGCAGCGCATCGCCTATTTTCATCTTTCGTTTCTGGGTTTTGGCGCCGCCCAGGTTCTGGAACATGCCCTGCAACTGGCTTGCCATCTCTTCCATGCCCGGGGGGGTCATGATTTCGACTCCAACCTGGGCCGAGACGTCGAATTCAATTTCCCGGTCATCCAGCTCGCCGTGCACCAGCTGATAGCGCATTTTCTGCCGTGTCCGGCTGTCGCCGGGCTCATCCTGGGCGGGCTCATCGGCAAACCCGATGCCGGCAGGCGCGTGCGGCCGCGGCAGCAGGACGTCAACGATGCGATCGTAGGCCGCGTCTTCCGCGATTGATCGCACTTTCGCCATCGCCTGTTCGCGGATCATCTTCACGGAGGTATCCACCAGGTCGCGAATGATGGATTCGACGTCTTTGCCGACGTAGCCAACCTCGGTGAACTTGGTGGCTTCCACCTTGATAAACGGCGCGTTGGCCAGATGCGCAAGGCGGCGCGCAATTTCTGTCTTGCCGACACCGGTGGGGCCGATCATCAGTATATTCTTGGGTGTGATCTCTGCGCGCAGACCCTCTTCGATCTGCATTCGGCGCCAGCGGTTGCGCAGGGCGATGGCAACAGCGCGCTTGGCGTCGGACTGGCCGATGATGTGCTTGTCCAGTTCCTGGACGATTTCACGGGGTGTCATTTGAGACATTAGCTATTTCCAGTGTTTCGATCGTCAGGTTGGAATTCGTATAGATACAGATATCCGCCGCGATTCCAAGGGCCTGGCGGGTGATGTCTTCAGCATCGAGTTCGGTGTGCCGGATCAGGGCGAGTGCCGCCGCCTGGGCGAAAGGCCCGCCGGAACCGATGGCAATCAGGCCATGTTCCGGCTGGATCACGTCACCGGTGCCGGAAATCAACAGGGAATCATCTTTATCAGCAATCGCGAGCAATGCTTCCAGTCGCCTCAGGGCGCGGTCGGTGCGCCAATCCTTGGCCATTTCCACCGCGGACCGCACCAGGTGCCCGGAGTGTTTTTCCAGCTTTACTTCGAAACGCTCGAATAGCGTAAAGGCATCGGCGGTCGCACCGGCAAATCCGGCGATCACACGGTCTTTGTAAAGTCGGCGCACCTTGCGGGCGTTGGATTTCATCACCGTGTTGCCCAGGGTCACCTGTCCGTCGCCGCCCATGACGACCTTGTTGCCGCGCCGGACTGAGCAGATGGTGGTGCCGCGATATTGCTCCACTTTGGCTTCTTTGATGTGCATGGGTGGAAAGTGGGGATAGGGCTTTGTGAATGCAAGGAGTTTCGCTTCCCTGCTCCCGTCTACGGCGGAAGCCGCTTAGTGTTTCTTCTTGGCCCGCGGATGGGCCTTGTCGTAAACGCTGGCCAGGTGCTGGAAATCCAGGTGCGTGTAGACCTGAGTGGTCGAGATATCCGCGTGGCCCAGTAATTCCTGAACCGCACGGAGGTCGCCCGAGGACTCCAGCAAATGGCTGGCAAAGCTGTGTCTCAGCAGGTGGGGGTACACCTGCTGCGGCAGCCCCTGGCGGCGCGCCCAATAGCGAACCCGTGCCTGGATCGTCCGGGTAGAAATTGGATTACCCCGGTTACTGACAAACACCCGTGGTTCCTCCAGGCCGGCAAAATTGGCGCGGATCCTGGCCCACTCGGCCAAAGCGGCTGCGGCGTAACTGCCCACGGGAACCACGCGGGTTTTGTTGCCTTTTCCCGTCACCGTGACCAGGCCCGACGAGCGGTCTATCTGGTCCCAGCGCAGTTCGGCGAGCTCCGATAGCCGCAATCCTGAAGAGTAGAAAAGCTCCATGATGGCCTTGTCCCGAATGGCCAACGGGCTGCTGTCCTTTATATCGAGCAACCTGGCGACGGCATCCGCATCCAGCGTACCGGGCAGTTTCTTTGACGCCCTGGGGGCTTTTACAGCGACGGCCGGGTTATGTCCGGCCAGGCCCTCCCTCATCAGCCAGCGGTAATAACCGCGTATTGCGGAAAGCGTCCGTTGAATGCTGCGCGATCCCAGTCCGCGGCGGTGAAGGCGGGCAATGAAGCCGCGCATATCATGTTCGCTGACCCGGTTGAGGTCGGTGATTTGAAGCCGCTCCAGTTCCTTCGAGAATTGATTCAGATCGCGTTGGTAGGCTGCCCTCGTTCGGGGGGACAGGCCGCGTTCATGATGCAGGTATTCCAGGAATTGTCTCCGGTGTTTCATCCACCAGAGTCAGGCTGAGCGTCGTTGTTCTTCGGGTTCGCTGTCAGCCAGCCTGGTGGAAACCACATTGGCCAATAAATCGAGAAACAGGGTGCCCATGCCGGGATAAAATCGCGCGGGATCGCTGCTGCCAATGGCCATCATGCCGTGCTCGCCGCGGTGACCCAGAGGAACGAGGGCCGTTGACTGCACCCAGCGCGCCTTGCTGCCGAAAAGAAATTCGAGTTTGCTTTCACTGAGCCGGCCACAGACGGTCTGATCCTTTTTAAGTTGAGCCTCGAATTGTTCCAGGTTCGAATCGTCAGACTGGATGCCCATCACGTCCTCGCCGGCATCGGCTGCAATGTCCTGGTCGAACAGGCAGATCTGCAGGATATCGGCGTTGAAGTCGTTCAGGAGGCTGTTACCCAGGTGGGTGAAAAACTCGGTTCGGGATTCGACCACCATCAGTTCCAGGGTGAGCTTGTGCAGACGCGACATCAGCTGCTCATTATCTGATGCGACCTGCACCAGCCGGCTGAGTTGCTTGTTCAGGTCTTCGTTGCTGACCCGGAGTTGCTCCACCTGGCGTTCGATCAGCGACACGGCGGGGCCTGCATCATGGTCGATTTCGAGGATTTCGAGAATCTCCGGATACTCGTTGAGGAAATCCGGATTTTTCTTGAGGTAAGTCGCGACAACTTCCTTTAGAGATGTTTTGTCGTCACTCATTCATGATCCCTCTGAATATGTGTTCGGCTGGCCCCTTCATCGTGAGCGGCTCTCTATCTCCGCGCCACTTTATCACAAGATGACCTCCGGGTAGAAAGACATCCACCTCATCCCGGACCTTGTCCAATCGTCTGAGAATGGCTACAGCCGCACAGGCGCCGGAACCACAGGCCAGGGTTTCACCGGCGCCTCGTTCGATAACGCGCAGTTGTATTTTTCCGGCCCCTTGCACCTGGGCGAAGCCGGCATTGCAGCCTTCCGGAAAAGCCTCGTGGGTGCTGATATAGAGACCGATTTGAGGTATCTGGTTGTTTTCGATGTCATCCCGGATCAGCAAAGCGTGTGGATTGCCCATTGAAACGGCTCCGAACTCCAGGCAGCCCCAGGGTGAGTCGAGCCGATAGATGCCGTCTTCGGGATCGAGATTGACGGGTACTTTTGACGGCTCGAAATTCGGTAAACCCATTGCGATTTCATATTCTCCATCGTCGCAACGACTCATGGCCACGACACCTGAAGGACTCTCGACCGTGAAGGAACCAGCTCCGCCTTCACCCATCAGTTCGAGGTACAGCCCCACGCAACGTGCACCGTTGCCGCATTGCGCGGCAGCACTGCCGTCCGAGTTCCATATTTCGTAACGCAGCCGGTTGGCGGCCTGCCGAGCTTCGCGTAGCACCAGGATCTGGTCGCAGCCTATGCCGAAGTGGCGATCGGCTATTTTCGCGGCGCCTTGTGGACTCAGATTGAAGTCCGCACTGCGTGCATCTATCAGCACGAAATCGTTGCCCGCTCCGTGCATTTTATGGAATTTGATTGGCATGCTCCGTTCGCCGGTTTCGTTTGGCAATCAGCTTGCCAGCAATCCGCTCACAATCCAGTGGCGGTCACTTGCCGTTTCGATTTCAAGCCGGTCGAGCCCCGCTTTGATCAGCTGTTCACCGACTTCCTCGATGGTGTAGGCAGCGAGCAGGGAATTGTAAAAATCTTCGCGCAGAATTTCGGGGGCATCCGCGGCGTACAGGTCGACCAGCTTTCTCGCCTCAGCCTGGCTTTCCGGTCTCATCAGGTCCATCACCTGGACCGCCGCGCCCGGTGCGGCCAGCTGGACCACGCTGTCCCAAAGAGCCCGGGGATCCGGCAGATGGTGCAGCAGGCTGTTGCTTATTACGGCATTGCAGGAATGAGCTTCAAGGGAGTCGTCGGGCAGGTAAACCAGCCGGAAATCGACTTGCGCTCTTACCGCTTCGGCATCGAGGCGCTCGCGTGCCCGCTGAAGCATGTTGGGACCCGCATCCATTCCGGTCACCCTCCAGCCAGGATAGGCCCTGGCCATACGAATCGTGATATCACCCGGTCCGCAACCTAGATCCACCATGCTGCCGGTTTCCGGCAGGCCCGCGAACCGGTTGATGAAATTATCGGCAAATAGGCTGTTGGCCTCGTTGAAGTCTGCTGCGGCGTAGGCGAGGGTCTGCGCCTCGCTGTCCATCAATTCAGGTTCGGGGAGTCGCTTCATGGGGGTTCCCTTCATCGTCCTTGTCGTCATCTTCCTCGGCGCTGCTGTTTTCGTTGACAGGCCTCTGGGTTTGCGATTCTGTTCCTGTGCCTTCTTCAGGCAGATACAGTGGACCGCGTTGCCCGCAGGCCGCCAGGTATGCAGCGAATGTCAGGGTCGCGGCAAGCATCATGTGGCGAACCAGGCCGGGGGCCGAAATGAGCCTGGTAGACTTGGCCATATTCTGAGCTTGAGTTCTTTTCATCTGCGGGTTGTGCTGTCCAAGGGCTGATACACTATACGCCATGAATACAAGGGAATCAGCCGCCGGCCGCTTCTCCGGCCCGCAGGCGCAAAACGAATTGGAAACCGTCGAGGTTTCGACCGGAACGGAGCCGGAAGCTGCTGTCATCTGGCTGCATGGGCTGGGTGCTGACGGGCATGACTTCGAGCCCCTGGTCCCGGAGTTGATGTGGCCCGGCGCGCCGGACATCCGCTTCGTTTTTCCCCACGCACCCGTGAGGCCCGTAACCATTAACGGCGGCATGTCGATGCGTGCCTGGTACGATATCGTTAGCCTGTCTTCAGACCGGGATCATGACCACCAGGGGATCCTGAGCAGCGTCAACCAGGCTGCAGCGCTGGTGGGCCGTGAAAGAGCGCGGGGAATCGAAGCGGAGCGAATCGTTATTGCCGGCTTCTCTCAGGGTGGGGCTATTGCGTTGCAACTCGCTCTGCGCTACCCGGAAAAGCTCGCTGGGCTGATCGCCTTGTCGACTTATTTGTTGCTCGATCACCGCCTGGAAAAAGAAGCACATGAGGCCAACCGTAATTTACCGGTTTTCATTGGCCATGGAACCCAGGACCCCATGGTGCCGGTCCAACTGGGCGAAATGATGGCCGGCCGGCTGCGAGAAGCCGGATACCCGGTGGAATGGCACAGCTATCCGATGCCACACGCGGTCTGTCCGCAAGAAATTGCCGATCTCGCTGCCTGGTTAAGGAACTGCCTGGGTTGAGGCTATGACGACGACATCCGAAAAGGACTTCGAGGAACCGGTCGCGAAGGTATATCCGCCTTCTTTCTGCAACTGGAGGATGCTGGTCGCCGTTATGGTCATTACCGAAGTGTCCGTGATCCTGTCTGGACTGGGCCGGGACGGATTTCCCGGTTGGGCGTGGGTAAGCGCGTCGAGTCTGTATGCGCAATGGATGGCCCTGTTCTGCGCTTCCGGATTGTGCCTCACCAGCGGGTGGACCGGGCGCATGTCGAATCATGGAGCGTGGATTGGCAGTTGGTTGATCGCCCTTGTCCTGGCCATGGTATTCAGTTTTGCCGCCTGGCTGGCCGCCGCTATCAGCCTGCCGGGAATGATCGGCGATCCGATCGGCCTGTTCGTATTGAAGAGTGTTTTTGCGGTCGGTCTGGTATCGGTCGTGTTTTTTCGTTACCTGGTCATCCGAGCGCGCTGGAGAGCGGAGCTTATCGCCCAGGCCGACGCGAGGGTGCAGGCCCTGCAGGCGCGAATTCGTCCTCATTTTTTATTCAACAGCCTGAATACAATTGCCAGCCTGATACCGGAAGAACCGGAAAACGCCGAAGCGGCAACACTGGACCTGGCGGATATTTTCAGGGGCAGTATGCGCCGTGCAGACCAGTTGATTCCCCTGGCGGATGAACTGCTCCTCGCGCGCCAGTACCTGGCCATGGAAAAACGCAGGCTGGGAGAACGCCTCGAAATCGACTGGCGCGTGGAGGACCTGCCACCAGGTGCATCGGTTCTGCCGCTGATGCTTCAACCCCTGCTGGAAAATGCCGTGGGACATGGTATCCAGTCCGATCCCGCGGGTGGGAAAATATCCTTGTACGGGCGCGCTGAAGCCGACCAGGTGGTGATAACGATTGGCAATCCAATCACTCCGGAAGGGCCCGCGGCCGGAGGCCACGGCATGGCGATAAAGAATATTCGTGAACGGCTGGCGCTCGCTTTTGGTTCACGCGCCAGCCTGTTCACCAGTCAGGACAAAGAACAATTTTTTGCTGTTTTGAGCTTACCCCATGTTGAACATTCTGATCATTGATGACGAAAAGCCCGCTCGGGATCGCCTACAGCGGCTGGTGCAAGCCATGCCCAAATTCGATGTCGCGGGTGAAGCTGCCGACAGCGCCGAAGCGCTGAATAAAATCAGGGAACTGAACCCCGACATCCTGCTGCTCGATATTTCCATGCCGGGCATGGACGGCATGTCGCTGGCACGGATTCTGCAGGAAGGTGGAGCTTCACCGGCGATAATCTTCTGCACGGCATACCAGGACCAGGCTCTGAATGCTTTTGAAGTCGAAGCGCTTGATTACGTGGTCAAGCCGGTGCGTGCCGAGCGGCTGGAGCAGGCGCTGGAGAAAGCCGAGCGATTCCTGGATAGCGGAGAAAGCCGGGACGAAGAGCATTTTCTGCGATCGACGGTGGGGGGCAAGGTTGTGTTGACTCCTATATATCGAGTTATCTGCCTGATCGCGGAAGACAAGTACACCACGGTGGTTCATGAAAAAGGGAACACGGTAATCGACGAATCGCTGACGGAACTGGAGCAACGGTTTCCTTCGTTCTTTTTCCGGGTGCATCGCAACGCCTTGATATCCCGGAAGCATTTGCGTGGGCTGGAAAGAAGCCCGGAAGGGCACACTCAGGTTTTGTTGAGCGGCACCGACCGTAAGCCCGAAGTCAGCAGGAGAAACGTTTCTTCACTGCGCAAATACCTCAGCGAGCTTTCGTGACCGTGCGAGCCGAAAGAATAAGAATCGCTACGCGGAAAAGTGAGCTTGCGATGTGGCAGGCCAATCATGTCGCCGGACTCCTTCGCGAAAAACATCCGGGCCTTGAAGTTGAACTTCTGCCGATGGTGACGCGGGGGGATATGATCCTTGACCGGCCTTTGGCGATGATCGGCGGCAAAGGGCTGTTTTTGAAAGAACTGGAGAAGGCGCTATTGGCCGCCGAGGCGGATATCGCGGTTCATTCGATGAAAGACGTGCCGGTGGAGCAGGTGCCCGGCCTGGTGGTGGACGTGATGCTCGAACGCGCGAATCCTTTCGATGCGTTGTTGAGCCGGTCCGGGCAAACGCTGTCCGAACTGCCGGCAGGTGCATGCGTCGGAACAAGCAGTCTGCGGCGGCAATGCCAGTTACGAGCGATTCGACCCGACCTGTCGGTCAAGGATCTGCGGGGTAATGTGAATACCCGAATCCGTAAATTGAACGAGGGGGATTATGACGCCATCGTGCTGGCTTGCGCGGGCCTCGAGCGCCTGGGGATGGGGCATTTCGTGACCGAGACCCTGCAACCGCCAAAATGGTTTCCGGCAGCGACGCAAGGAACCATAGGTATCCAGTGCCGGGCTGAAGATAATGCCGTCCTCGAACTGGTCGAGCCGTTAAAAGACCCGGAAACGGTGTTGCGCACCCGGGTGGAACGGACAGTCGCGACAGCGTTACAGGGCAGCTGCCAGGTTCCCTTGGCGGTATTCGCTGAGCTTGGGCTCAATAACATCCGGATTTCAGCCATGGTCGGCATGCCCGACGGCAGCTCGATTTTACATGCAGAGCGTGAAGGCGCATCCGCTGACGCCGACAGCCTGGCGGCTGCCGTCGCTGAAGACCTGCTCGGCCGGGGAGCAGGCCGGATTATTCAATCTCTGAATGCAGCTGAAGGCTCGGGGCAGCCGTGAAGTTTTCCCACGCGACCAGAATCGGAAGAACTGGCCGCACTGCTGTCGCCGCTCGGGCTGACGCCGATCGTGCAGCCTGCGTTCACCTATCTTCAGCTGGATGTCAGCGCCAGCCAGGCACGGGATTTCGAACTATTGGAGGCAAGCAGCGCTTCAGACCTGTTGTTGTTCACGAGTCCCCGCTCGGTCGCACACGGACTTTCACAGCTGCCTGGGGGCGGCGCAATAAGGGCCAGGGTTGCTGCGATCGGACCTGCAACTGCGCAAGCCCTTTCAGCCGCGGGAATCCGCGTTGATATCACACCGCGAAGCGGATACACCAGTGAAGCGCTGCTGGAGACCTTGGCCTCGGAGAATCCCGGGTCAGCGATCGAGCAGCAGCATGCCTTCATTATTACAGCCCCGGGCGGCCGCCAGAAACTTGCCGAGGGCCTGGAAAAGCTTGGCTGGGATACCCGAATGCTAATGGTCTACAAACCGGAACCGGCAAGGCTGGACAAACAGGCGCTCAGCGGGCTCAAGGACGCTTCGGCTGTGTTGTGCATCTGGACCAGCGCAAATTCAATGAAAGCCCTGTCGCAGCGCCTGCCGCCCGCTATCTGGTTTCAATTGTGCCAGGGAGATTGGCTGGTCATATCAGAAAGATTGAAAAGGCTCGCTCGTGCTTTTGGACCAAGCCGCGTTCATCTTGCTTCCGGACCGGGCAACCGGGCCATCCTGTCAGCCGTCCGAAGCCTGATCTGACTTTTGGCATAACGATGCGAGGCATCAGGTAAATGGGACATAAATGATGAAGTGTCCTGCTCTTTTGGTTAGCATTTCCTATTCCCCGCAGAACTTACAGGCTTAATTGGGTGAACACCGAAAATTCCGAGATCGAAACCACCACGCCGGATAACTCTGATACCGAGAATGCCACGAATGGCCCGGAAATGGACAGTAGTCCGGACACACAAGGCAACCCGGAACCCGCTGAGAAGAACAGCAAGCCCCGGCGCGGCGGCTCCTGGCTGGCTTTTTTCGCCTTCCTGTTCTCGGTCGCCGCCCTGGCCGGCACCGGCTGGATGTGGTGGCAGGATATGGCTTCTGAAGGGCAGGAGGAAGACCGGGTATTCACCGAAATAGCGCGGCTGGAAAGCAGCGACAGTGAACTTTCGCTCAAGCTGAACCAGATCCGGGACCAGGTCGATACTCTCGCGGCGGGCGATGTCGGAGCCGAGTTCGCTGCAATGCAGGCCCGGTTGGAAGCGGATCGCGCCCAGATGGCTGCGGTCGATAAGTCCACGCGCGAGCAAATGGCTTTGTCCAGGTCGCTTCAGGCCGCAACGGAATCCATGCAGGGGAGGTTACTGGCAGCCGAAGCGGCCCTCTCCGGCATGTCCACAAGAGAGTTGGATGCAGGCGGCGAACTCGATCTGGCGGAAGTCGACTATCTGCTGCGGCTGGCCAATGAGCGCCTGAAACTGTTCTCGGACCCGGCAGCAGCCGACCAGGCTCGTGCAGTCGCGGACATGCACCTCGAAGCGCTGGACAATCCGATGTACCTCGGAGTCCGGCAGGAAATCGCCGCTGCCCGCCGCAGTCTTTCGGAAATCGAGATTCCCGATTACCTGGCAATCGCAGGAACGCTGGACTCGATCCAGGCCGCCATACCGTCCCTGTCATTTCCGGGTGAGCAGGATGCCGCGAGTGAAGCCGACCCGGTGGATGAAGCTGGCTGGTGGGACAAACTGAAAAGCGTTTTTTCCAACCTGGTAACCGTGCGCCGCAGTACGGAAGCGGAAAGTGAGCGGATCAGCCTCGAAGACAAGGACTACGTGCGGCAGCGTGTCTGGTTGCAACTTGAAATTGCACACCTTTCATTGATGCGCCGTGACCAGGAGGCTTTCAGAAATTCACTACTGCGTGTCAAAGAGTCACTCTCAGACTGGTTCGATGCCGGCGACAGCGCATTCCAGGCGGTCGGACAGGAAATCGACGAACTGCTGGAAATCGAGATCAGCCTGGAGGTTCCGGACATTACAGGACCATGGTCGACTCTGCGCATGCTTCGGTCAGGCCAGCCACGGCCCATGCCGGAGGATGTCCAGGAATGAAAAGCGTTTTTCTCTTCCTGATTGCCATTGCGTTGGCGCTTTTTGCCGCCGCGGTCGCGCCCGTCTTCAATGCCGTCTGGGTGCTGGTCTGGGTGATCATGAGGCTCTGGAGAATGCCTGCCGATACGGCGCGAAAAATGCGTGAACAGCGGGCACTCGTCCAATTGGAGAAAGGTTTGCTGGCGTTGACAGAGGGCGACTTCATCACCGCTGAGCGGGCGCTGCAGAAATCCGCCGGTTCGCACGGCCGTACGACGGCGCGATACCTCGCTGCGGCCGAGGCGGCCGATGGGCAGGATGCCGGCGACCGCGCCGAATGGTACCTGGGGCAGGCTGATACGCGAAACCGCAAACAGAAATTCCTGGTTGAACTGACACGCGCCAGGATGCTGACTTCGAATGGCGACTTCGGAGGCGCCAAGCCGATCCTGGAGGGTTTGCACAAGAGACGCCGCAAGCACCCGCAAGTGCTGGAATTGCTGGCCCGGTGCTACCGGGAACTCGGGGAGTGGGAGCCTCTCCTGAAGCTGCTCCCGGGCATGCAGAAGGCCGGGATTGTCGATGAGCAGAAGGCAGCGGAACTCAAGGAGCAGACTGCGGTGGCCGACTTGCAGCGCAGCAAGGATGCGAACGAACTTCAGGCCGACTGGCGCGCATTGCCCAAAGCTATGCAGCGCAACAGCGAGGTCGTCATGACATTTGCGGACCAGGCGATCCGCCTGGGCGCTCCCGAAAAGACTGAAGATGTCATCCGCTCCAGTCTGAAACGCGAGTGGAATTCAAAGTTGTTGATTCCTTACGGGGAACCCGGTGCTGACGATACGCCCAAGCGGTTGAAGCAGTGTGAGCGCTGGCTGCAGAGCTATCCTGACGATCACTGGCTGCACCTGACTCTGGGCCGCTTGTGCGCCCGCGAGGAGCTGTGGGGCAAGGCGCGCCAGCACATGATCCGCAGCCTGGAAATCGAACCTACAGTTGCCGGTTATGATTCGCTGGGGCAGTTGCTCGAACGGAAAGGAGAACTCGAACTCGCCATGGCCTGTTTCCGTAATGCGCTGCGCATGAACCAGGGTAAGGACCCGCTGCCGCTGCCTGGCGACCAGGCTAAACTCGCTCCGCCCGAAGAAAACGCTCAACTGACATCAGAACCTGAAGACTGACAGGTCGCGCAGACAAGCCGGCGTCCTCTCGACTTCAGTGCGGCCTTGCAAGAACCCGCACCGGAACGTCCAGTCCGAATTCAAATGAGTCATAAAACAACCGTTCTTCCGGAAGACCGCCCTGGGCGAAAGCCGGTTTAGCTGCTTCGATCATGGCCGGGGGGCCGCTCATGTAAATGTCGAAACCTGAAAGATCAGGGTGATCCGCCAACACGGCCTCGTGGACAAGACCGGCAAAGGCTTCCAGGACCCCGTTGGGTTCCGGATCGGATAAGGCCCTGCGGTAGCGAATATGTTCGTGCTCCCGAGCCCAGCGCAACGGCAACGGATCAAGATAGAGTTCAGTTTCTTTTCTTGCGCCCCAGTACAAATGAACTTCGCGCCGGTCTCCGTGTTCGAGCAGGTTTTCGATCATCGATTTCAGCGGAGCGAATCCTGTTCCGCCACCCATCATGATCATGGGCCGCTCGGGCTGGTCGTTGCGAACGAAGAAATTACCCAGAGGGCCTTCCAGGCGGAGAATGTCGCGTTCCGCCAGGTCCTCGAACACATGCCCCGTGAAGTCTCCACCCTCTACGTGCCGGATATGCAGCTCGATTTCATCTCCAAGGGAGGGGCAACTGGCAATTGAAAAAGCGCGGCGTTTACCCCCGGCCAGCAACACATCGATATATTGTCCCGCCAGGAATTGCAGTCTCTGGGTCTTGGGCAATTTCAGTCGAAGCCGCACCACGTTTTCAGCCAGAAGCCTTTTTTCAACGACCCGGGCCGGGAGCATCCGAACCTGGATATCCCGAACGGCTTCGATTTCGCGCACCTTGATGACCAGGTTTTCCAATGGCTCGGCCTGGCACATCAGCGCGTAACCCTCGGCGAAGTCACTCTTTTCCAGCGCAAGCGGGGGGTGAAAAGGATAATGCACTTCGCCGTTTTCGACCATGCCCTTACAGCTGCCGCAAGTGCCGTTCTTGCAGGAATAGGGCAGCATCACTCCCTGGC
>CAMYKC010000028.1:0-18012 GCA_947258865.1 uncultured Lysobacterales bacterium | reverse complement strand
ACTCCCTGGCGCAGCGCGGCCACCAGAATATTTTCACCTTCCTGGACCAGGAAAGATTTTCCGCTGCCTGTGATGGTGACTTCGAACTGTTTCACGGTTGTCTCCGTAAAAGGTGCTCCATTTTCGCTGATTGTGCTGCTCTGTGGTAGGCTTGCGCCGTTTTCATCTGCAATGTGACCGTCCCGTGTTCAAGTACATCAGTCAGGCTCCCGTGGACCTGCTCAAAATAAATCAACTCACTTCGGTTGGCATTGAACGGAGCTTGGGTATCAAATTAACCGCCATGGGACCTGATTTCGTGTGCGGTGAAATGCCGGTGGACAAGCGCACGCACCAGCCTTTTGGGATGTTGCACGGGGGTGCTTCAATCGTCCTCGCCGAAACGCTTGGAAGCTGGGCTTCCTATCTGATTGTCTCGGATGATGAATCCGCCAGGGTGGCCGGAATCGAGGTCAGTGGCAGCCACCTCTCTTCCGTGCGTAGCGGGAACGTCACCGCAGTGGCCCGGCCGCTGAAAATTGGCCGCAGCCTCCATTTCTGGCGCATCGATGTTCGCGACCAGGAAAACAAGCTGAGTTGTTCTGCCAAGCTGACGGTCAAAGTCAGCAGAAGTGGAGACCGCTCTTCCTGACGGCAACCCCGATGACGGATTCGCTCGGATATTTTCGGCTTTTGTACCGGCTCCCCTGGCTGCTGTGGCATATCGTCATCGACACGCCCCTGACCGTGCTGTGCCAGACGGCGCCCGGCAGGGCGATTCGTATAGGCGGTAAACCACTCAGCGACATCATGGTGAGCGTCTGGGCGGGCGTGAGCTGCCGGATTTTCGGTTTGAGACGCCAGGTAACTGGCGAAATCCAACCTGGAGCGCAATTGGTGGTCGCCAATCACATATCCTGGCTCGACATCGAGGTTTTACACAGTCTGTGCGCGATGGGGTTCGTGGCCAAGGCGGAAATCAGCAAGTGGCCCCTGCTGGGCTGGCTGGCGAGGATTGGTGGCTCGGTTTTTCATCAACGCGGCAGTCATAATTCCGCCAGCGGCGTGGCCACGGCGATGGCCGACCGTTTGCGCGAAGGCAGAAAGGTCGCGATCTTTCCCGAGGGTGGCATCCTGCCGGGCGAGGGCGTTAAGCGCTTCCACGCTCGCTTGTTTGCGGCGGCAATCGAGGCCAATGTGCCGGTTCAGCCGGTGATGTTGAGATACCTGCGCGACGGCCAGCGCTACGACGACGTCACCTTTCTTCCGGGTGAGCACTTCGTCGCCAACTACTTTCGCCTCTTGATGCAGAAGGCCTGCATCGCCGAGGTTCATGTACTGCCCTGCCTGGATCCTTCCGATAAGCAACGGCGCCAGCTGGCAATGGAAACCGAGACCGCGGTCCGAAGCGCATTCGAAACGGAAATGAGCGATGGCTGACCCATACGGTCAGTTCCGGCCGCCAGCCGGCCTGCGAAGCGGTCATTTCCAGTCGCTGCTTGCCAGCAGCAGCATCCGCAGGCGGGTGGTGTTGCGCCGGTCCGCGGCGCTGCGGGAGAGGGGCGAGGTCTGGACGCTTGACGGTGGAGACGGGATTCGCTTGCAGGGGCTTTACTCAGCCCAAAGCGGTGAAAGCCATGGTCTCGCGGTATTGCTCCATGGCTGGGAAGGAAGTGTCAATTCCAACTACGTCCTCGCCAATGGCGCGCGATTGTATGGAGCCGGATTTGACGTCTTCAGGCTCAATTTCAGGGATCATGGAGACACCCACCATCTCAATCACGAAATTTTTCACTCCTGCCGGCTGGACGAAGTAGTCAACGCACTCCGGGATTTACAGGATCGCCTGAGTGCGAAGCCCTGGTTCCTGGCAGGTTATTCGCTGGGTGGCAACTTCTCCATGCGGGTGGCCCTGAGGGCCGCCGAGGCGGGTCTGGACATCGGCCACGTCGTCGCGGTCAACCCGGTCATCAATCCTCTGAATGCCATGGTTGCGATGGAGGAAGGCATTCGTTTCTATGAGCGGTATTTCGAACGCAAATGGTCGCGGTCCCTGCGCATCAAGAAAACCTGTTTCCCGGATCTCTATGGCGAGGAAGTCTGGCATGACATTCGTGGGCTGAGGGCAAGAACCCATTACCTGGCCACGAAGCACGCCGGATTTGAAAGCGCAGAGGAATACTTCAAGGGTTATTCGATTGCCGACGACAGGCTGGCGCCCCTGGCCGTGCCGTCCACCATCCTGACTTCAGCAGACGACCCGGTGGTGCCGGTAAGCGATTTCGAGGCATTGCCGGAGAGTCCGGCGCTGGAATTGATCATCTCGAAGTACGGTGGTCACTGCGGTTTCCTCAAAAACTGGAACCTCGAAAGCATGGCCGAAGACCTGATTGCCGAGCGCTTCCTGCAGGCGGCAGGAACCTGACTGATTCATTCAGAACGCGAACCGCCGGACGCATTGATTCCGAAGTTTTCAGCCTTGCTCTCAATGGCCTGGTTGAAGGGTTGGAGCGGGTGAACGGAATCGAACCGTCATCTTCAGCTTGGGAAGCTGAGGTAATAACCATTATACGACACCCGCTTTCCGCCCCTGATCTTACCTCAAGCTGTCAGGGCTTTCACGTGTGCGGTCGAGGCCGTGGCCAGTGCCTCCAGGTCGTAACCGCCTTCCAGGTTCGAGACCACTTTTCCTCCACAGGCGGATTCGGCGAGCGCACGGATTTCATCAGTAATCCAGCCATAGTCCTCGTCCTTCAGCTCCAGCTGGCCGAGTGGATCCCGTTCGTGGGCGTCGAAGCCGGCCGAAACGATAATCAAATCGGGTGCGAACTTCTGGACCGCGGGCAGACCCATGTGCGCCCAGGCCGATCTGAATTCAGCACTTCCGGCCCCGGGAGCCAGCGGCAGGTTGAGAATGTTCCCACAGCCGGTCTCGTCCGGATAACCGGTGCCCGGATACAGCGGCATCTGGTGACTGGAAACGAATAACACCTCAGGTGAGGATTCGAAAATTGCCTGGGTGCCATTGCCGTGGTGAACGTCGAAATCAATGATCGCCACGTGATCAGCAGCCTGGACGGCGAGGGCATGTCTGGCCGCGATCGCCACGTGATTAAGCAGGCAAAATCCCATGGCGTTGGCTGTTTCTGCATGGTGGCCCGGCGGGCGGGTCACGCAAAATGCGTTTTTCGCTTTGCCGGCGCTGATTTGGTCGACGGCAAAACACACGGCACCGCTGCCTCTGAGCGTTGCCGCGATCGATCCTGGCGAAAGAAAGGTATCCCAGTCCAGCGGTACCCGCCGATCTTCGGAGCCCTCGTCCGGTTCCAGCTGGAGGAGGCGATCCCACCATGTCCGGTCGTGGACGCGCTGTATCTGTTCGCGACTGGCCAAGGGTGCCGGCAAGAGCTCTGTGCCGGGCAGATTCCTGACCGCATCCAGTACGTAAGTTGCGCGGTCTGCCCGCTCAGGCTGGCCTGGACCCGGATCATGTCTCAGGCAGTCGTCGTGGTGCAGGATCAATGTTTTCATTGCGCCATGTTTCATTCCTAAACCAGGGAAATGCAGGTGGTTTCCTTCACTTCCTCCATGACCACGTAGCTGCGGGAATCGCTGACGCCCGGCAATGCCAGGATTTTTTCGCCCAGCAGTCTTCGATATTCCTGCATGTCTGCCACCCGCGCTTTCAGAAGATAATCGAAATTGCCGGATACGAGGTGGCATTCGAGCAGTTCCGGCAACTTCATTGCTTCACGCCGGAAATTTCGGAAAGCGTCCGGTGAAGTTCTAAGCAGATCGATCTCTACGAACACCAAAAGCCCGGCGTCCACCATGCCGGGTTCGAGTAGCGCCGTATAACCCTTGATGAATCCTTCGCGTTCGAGGCGGCGCACGCGCTCGAGGCAGGGGGTTGCCGTGAGGTTGACTTTCCTGGCCAGCGCGACGTTGGAAATTCTGCCGTCCTCTTGCAGGAATTTGAGGATCAATCGGTCGGTGCGATCAAGACGCCGCGGCTTGCGTGGTTTATTTCTCATGTAATTAGCTGATTTACCCAAGTAATACAGAATAATCTACTGCATTATGGTGTTAATTAGGAGCAAATGCCATGTCATTAGCTCTAAAATTAGAATAATAAGCAATTCAGGAGGCAGATCATGAGAGTCGGAGTACCCAAGGAAATCAAAAATAACGAGTATCGCGTGGGACTGGTGCCCGCAACCGTACGTGAACTGAGTCAGCGGGGTCACGAAGTCTTGGTGGAAACATCAGCAGGGGCGGGTATAGGCCTGGAAGACGATGTTTATGTGGCAGCGGGTGCGACCATCCTGCCAACGGCCGAAGAAGTATTCGACAAAGCGGAGATGATCGTCAAAGTGAAGGAACCGCAAGCAGTCGAACGGGCCATGCTGAGAGAAGACCACGTTCTGTTCACCTACCTGCACCTGGCGCCGGATGCGCCGCAGACCGAAGAGCTGGTCAAAAGCGGGGCGACTTGTATCGCTTATGAAACCGTGACCGACAGGCGGGGGCACCTTCCTTTGCTGGCGCCGATGTCAGAGGTCGCGGGCCGCCTGTCCATCCAGGCGGGCGCATGGTGTCTCGAAAAAGCACACGGCGGATCCGGTGTTCTGCTGGGCGGTGTGCCCGGTGTAGAGCCGGCCAAGGTCGTGATCATCGGCGGCGGTGTCGTTGGCTTCAACGCTTGCCAGATGGCTGCCGGGCTGGGCGCACGCGTTGTCGTGCTGGACGTCAGCGCCGATGTCATGGCGCATTTCGATGCCATCTTCGCCAGTCGCATCGAGACCGTTTATTCCAACGTGGAATCCATCGAGCGGCATATCAGCGATGCGGATCTGGTCGTGGGTGGCGTGCTGATACCCGGCGCGGCTGCGCCCAAACTCGTCACACGCGAGCACCTGTCCGCGATGCGCCAGGGATCCGTGTTGGTGGATGTCGCGATCGACCAGGGCGGTTGCTTTGAAACTTCAAAGGCGACGACGCACGCTGAGCCCACCTACATCGTGGACGGTATCGTGCACTATTGCGTGGCCAACATGCCGGGCGCGGTCCCTCGTACCTCGACATTCGCGCTGAACAACGTCACGCGGCCGTTCACTCTGGCCCTGGCCGACCTGGGAGCCAAGCAGGCCATGATGGACAATCACCACCTCCTGGCCGGGCTCAACATACACCGCGGCAAGGTGACCTATGAGGACGTCGCGCGCGACCTGGGCTACGAATACGTGCCAGCCAGGGAGGCGCTGACACTCTAAGTAGCCGCTGGGCGAGGCTGGAAGATCAGTACCTGAAGTGCTTGATCTTCTCGCCTTTCAGCCCGAGTTCGGTCATGGCTTCGATGCCGATTTGCAGATGCAGGCCAACCCATTCGGCTGTGACTTTCTTGTCGGATTCTTCGGTTTTCACACCGTCGGGTGTTACAGGTACATCCGAAACCAGCAGCAGTGCGCCACGGGATATTTCATTGGCGTGCCCCACGATAAACAGGGTTGCCGTTTCCATGTCGATGCCGATACAGGTCATATCATGCAGTTTTTGGTGAAAGGCGGCATCGTGTTCCCAGACACGCCGGTTGGTGGTGTAAATGACACCGGTGCGGTAATCGACGTCGTGCTGCAAAATTTTGTCGGACACGAACTTGTGCAATTTGAATGACGGCAATGCCGGGACGGCCGGAGGAAAGTAATCATCACTGGTGCCTTCACCCCTGATCGCGGCGATCGGTAATATGAAGTAACCAATCTCGGTTGACTTTTTCAACCCCCCGCACTTGCCGAGAAACAGTACACCCCGGGGATGGATCGAACCGAGCAGATCCATGATGGTCGCCGCATTACTTGACCCCATTCCGAAGTTTATGATCGTTAGTCCGTCACTGTTGGTCGCCGCCGGCATGGTGCGACCCTCGCCGTAAATATCACAACTGAACTGATCGGCGAACTGTTGCACATAATTGTGAAAGTTGGTCAGAAGGATGTAGTCGCCAAAACGGTCCAGCGGCATGCCGGTGTATCGGGGTAGCCAGTTCTTGGTGATTTCCAATTTATCAAGCATGAGATTCTCCGTGGTTTTTCGGCGGTTCGCCCTCTCGATTCACGCCGGCGTTGACGTCCTAGTCGCGCCCTGTGATTTTGCGATTCGAGTCGATCGCAGACAGTTTATCGAAGAACTCAGGCGCTTGTTGGTAGTAATGGCGCCAACGGGCAAGGGATCGCGTGTGCACCGGTTGTCTCGCCTGCCAGACGCTCGCAGACCGGACAAACCCACGCTGCCCGGACACCTGCAAAACGGTGTCGTTCCAATCGGCACCAAGAAACCGGAGGACACGTTTCAACACCTCATCGCTTGAGTTGACCAATTCTCCATAGTTGATTTGCTGAATATGGTGGGGGTATTGCTTCTCCCAATGCGCCATCAGGCGCCGGTATCCGGAGTAGAAGTCGACCAGGTGTTCGAGGTTATTGCTGAAAGCGGTGTCTTTGTGCTGGAAAAGCTGAAAGTAGCAAGACAAACAACTTTCGCGGCCGTCCCGGCTTATGTGCAGTACTTTTGCGCTTGGTAAGACGTCAAACAGCGCGTCGAGATATCTGAAATTCAGTGGATTTTTGTCTATGTAGATTCCGTTTTCTGGACCTTCCAGCCGCAGCTGTGTCCAGAATTCATCAGACATCGCTTTTCGTTGTGCCAGGGTGGCCATGCCTGCTTCCGACAACTGCTGCACGAAATGCGCAAGTAAGTTCGTCTCCCCGCGGCCGTGGATGTCCGGGTGCCGGTCCAGCATCTGTTCCAACAGCGTTGTGCCGGATCGTGGCATGCCCACGATGAACACAGCATTCCGGCCGGCTCCGGGCTTGGCGGATTCAGCCTTCGTGGTACGTGTAACAGACCGCTCGACAAATTGCCTCCAGGCCGTCTGACTCCAGGGCGAGGTACTCGACTTCAACCGATTACCTTTCTGATATTGTTCCCACGCCTGCGGCCATTGTCCCAGGTCATCAAGGGCCTTGCCGAAAGCGTACGCAATGCACATGTCTGCTTCGCGGCCATAAGATTGTCCTGCGGCTGTCAGGATCCTTTGGTAATCGGTATCGTCGGTCGAATGAAATAGTTTCTGTTGAGCCAGGAGAGTCCATGCAGGCCCGGTCGACGGCTTCATTCCCAGCAATTTTCGAAGCTCACCCAGGGATTGGTCGAAGGCACCGGTGGTCTGGTATAGCCGTGCCAGCTTGAAATGCAGGTCAGCCTGACCGGGTTTCAATTCGACCGCTCTTTCACAGACCTGGATTGCGGGAACAAATTGATTGCTGTCACGCAGGAAACCGGCGATTTGTAACAGTTGCTCTAAGGTTACCGCGGGTTGACTGGATGCCCTCAGCAACACCTCTGCCGCGTCACCGGGAGCACCGAGGTCACGTAGCAGGAAAGCCAGTCCAAAAGATGCATCAAAATCGCCCGGTCTTTCAACCAGCAGCTTACGGAATATATTGAGCGCAGGTTTGGTTTGGCCGTTCATTCGATAGGCGTTGGCAAGCCAATACCTGATCTTACGCACTTTGGGAGCCTGCTTTTCGGCGCGCTGCAACTGAACCAGGGCCTTTTTTGCCTGGCCCTGACGCAATAGCGCAATGCCAATTTCGGTCAGCTTTCGCCAGTCATCGCGCCGCATGGTAATCCACCCTTTAGCTGCATTCGTACCTGTCGCGCATGACGTCCACCGAGTCCTTGATGATTTCCTCGAGAACGTTGCGATCGATCACATTCAGGTTTCTCAAATACAGACAAGACTTGCCGGTCTTGTGCGGTCCCAGTTTCACCATCATTTTCTCGTAACGGTCGAAACCCGGCATGATGTATACGGTTAACGCCGCTTTCCGGGGCGAGAAACCCGTGATGAAGAAATCGCCTTCACGACCACTCTCGTATTTGTAGTGATACTGGCCAAAGCCTACCAGACTGTTGCCCCACATCTTAGGCTCACTGCCGGTAATTTTCTTCATCAGGCCAATCAGGTCCCAGGCGTCCTTGCGTTTTTGTTCGTTATCGACGGCATTGATGAAGTTTTCGACACTGGCGTCGGTTTCGACGGTTTTGTTGCTGGACATTGGGGACGCTCCTTTCTAACATTGCAGGTGTTTATTATATTTAACATGAATCAGCATGAGTATTGAAGTCGACAAACAACTGCGCGCCGTTCGCAACGCGTTTGGCCTGAGCCAGCGCGAGCTGGCCAAGCGGGCGGGCGTTACCAATGGAATGATCTCTCTTATCGAGCAAGACAGGGTGAGCCCATCCATCGGCTCACTTCAGAAAATTCTGTCCGCCTTTCCGATGACCATGGCCGAATTTTTTACGCGGGACATGGAAGGACAGGACAAGGTGGTATTCCGGGCTAAGGACTTACCCGATGTGGGCACCGGGGATATCGAATACCGGCTGGTTGCGGCTTCGAGGCATGATCGCAAAATGTCGATCCTCTGGGAAACTTATGCACCGGATACGGATACGGGGGAAGACCTGCTAACGCATTCGGGCGAAGAGGGCGGCGTCGTTGTCGAGGGTGAACTCGAACTGACAGTTGCTGGTAAAACCCGGGTACTCGGACCTGGCGATGCCTATTATTTCGACAGCCGCTTACCGCATCGTTTCAGGAACAAGGGTAAGGTCCCCGCGCGCATTGTCAGCGCGAATACCCCCCCGACGATTTGAAACAATGCCAAACACCCCGGTTTGCGGGGTGTTTGGCCAGTCCACAGGGCGTCAGACTATTCAGAAATCAAAAGTTTTGGACAGGGTCAACACCAGGTTCGTATCGGATGAACCGCCCAGCAGTGTCGAATCGCTGTAAATCGCTGCAAAGGCATAGTCGAAGAGGTCCATGTCATTGACGGAAAGCGTGTTCCCATAACCCGCCTCGTAGTAGGAACCGTCGAAGTCGTTCTCGAACGTGCCGATTTTTCCGTAAAAGCCGTTGTATTCAGCCGTGAGAGAATAGAATTCGTAGTCCAGCTTCGGACCACCGAAATTGTCGTAGCTGCCGATGGCTGCATCGAACGTAAACCACTTCCAGCCGGCGATGAGATTGACTTCCTTGTAAGTGTCGTCAAAGTCACCGGTATAAGTGTAGATCGTGCCGCCGACACCGAAGTTGAAGTCGCCGACTTCGAAGCCATAACCGCCGTAGTAATCGATCTCGATGCCATCGCCGACATCAGCGCCCCAGGCGCCCAGATAAAACCCACCCGCCCCGAGGTCCACTCCTGCAAAAGCCGATGAGTTTTTTTGCGGAATACCGCGGTAAATGTATTCCGAGTTCCAGCCGATATTGGCCGAAAGATCCACAGCCAGTGCCGGCGCGGATACAGTGGCCAGCGATACAGCCAGGCCTATGGATGCAAGTCTAAGTTTCATTCTCTGGTCTCCCGATTGCCAGTTCAATTCAGCGGTATTGCCGTGCAGGCAATCCCTTCCCAACCCCTTCATTGCATAATCTGTGCCAGCGGGTGTTTAAATAAAAAAAACAGATGGTTAGGTAGAATCTGGTAAATCCCGGAACAACCGCAGTGCATCAGAAAGGAGCGTAATTTGAGGTATGTGCATCATAAGCGTGCATGGCCAGGGTCTATTCAGGGGCGACGGGCAGGAAAGCCAGGCTGCTGGAGGACAGCATCTTCAGTTGGCTTTGGTTACAAGATAATTAACAAAAAAGCCCTGGCAGGCCTGATTTTGCGTGGAATTGCCGAAGGTTGTTTATTATACTAAACGAACGTGAGGTTTCAGATTTTCAAGAGGTAATCGCTGATGAACACCGGCAACTCCGCGGTCGAATCCTACTGGATGCCCTTCACCGCCAACCGTGACTACAAGAAAAAACCCCGCATCATCGTTGGCGCCGAGGGCCATTACTATCACACCGAAGACGGCCGCAAGATTTATGATGCGTTTTCCGGTCTGTGGACCTGCGGCCTGGGGCACTGCCATCCGAAAATCGTCGAAGCAGTCCAAAGACAGGTGGAGACGCTTGACTACGCCATGGCCTTTCAGATGGGACACGCCAAAGCATTCGAGCTGGCGGACCGGGTAACGGACCTCGCACCGGACGGGCTCGACAAGATCTTTTACACCAATTCGGGCTCGGAATCCGTCGATTCCGCGTTGAAAATTGCCCTGGCCTACCACCGGGCGCGAGGGGAAGGGCACCGCACCCGCCTGATCGGGCGCGAGCGTGGCTACCATGGCGTCAATTTCGGTGGCATGTCGGTGGGCGGCATGTTTCCCAACCGGAAAATGTTCGGCGCGTCACTGCTGCCGTCAGTGGATCATCTGCGCCACACCTTCGACCTGGAGCACAACGCGTTCACCCGTGGTCAACCCCATTGGGGAGCCCACCTGGCCGAAGACCTGGAACGCCTGGCCATGTTGCACGATGCATCCAATATTGCTGCCGTAATCGTCGAACCGGTGCCGGGCTCTGCCGGCATTCTGCCACCACCTGTCGGTTACCTGGAACGCCTGCGTGAAATCTGTGATCAGCATGGCATCCTGCTGATTTTTGACGAGGTCATCACCGCCTTCGGCCGGCTTGGTGCGCCATTTGCCGCAGAGCGCTTCGGCGTGACGCCGGACCTGATCACCACGGCCAAGGGTTTGACCAATGGCGTGGTTCCGATGGGGGCGGTGCTGGTCAAAGACAAAATTCACGATGCCCTGATGACCGGGCCGATGCAGATGATCGAACTGTTCCACGGTTACACCTATTCAGGCCATCCGCTTGCCTGTGCGGCCGGACTCGCCGCGCTGGATATTTACGAGGAGGAGGGGACTTTCGCGCAGGTGCGTGAATTGGAGAGCCACTTCGAAGACGCCATCCACTCGCTGGCCGATCATCCGAAAGTGACCGATGTGCGAAATTTCGGGATGATGGGAGGCGTGGACCTTGAATCCCGGCCCGGCGAGCCGGGTATGCGCGGACTGGAGGTCCATAAAACGTGCTTCTGGGAGGAAGATATCGTGGTTCGCCACAGCGCGGACATGCTCCAGTTCTCTCCTTTCCTGAATGCCAGGCCGGAAGATATTACGATGACGTTTGCAAAGGTACGAAAAGTACTCGATAGTATTGATTAGAACGAAGGTATGCCAAATGAACATTGAAGCGCTAAAAGTTGTCGCACCGCGGGAAACCGTGGGTCATTTCATCAACGGCAGGTCCGTGGAAGATAATGCCCGCACCCAGGATGTTTTCAATCCTGCAACGGGCCAGGCCATCCGCAAGGTTGCCCTGGCAAGCAAGGCGACGGTAGAGGAAGCGATTACCGCTGCAGAGGCTGCATTCCCGGAGTGGCGTGACACGCCGGCGATCAAGCGGGCGCGTATCATGTTCCGCTTCAAGGAACTGCTGGAACAGAACGCCGACAAGGTCGTTGCCCTGATCACCGAAGAGCATGGCAAAGTGTTGCATGATGCGCATGGTGAATTCATGCGGGGTGTCGAAAACGTGGAATACGCCTGTGCGGCACCAGAGCTCCTGAAAGGCGAACACAACAAGAACGTCGGTCCGGCCATTGACAGCTGGAGCGAATTCCAGCCGCTGGGCATCGTTGCCGGCATCACGCCGTTCAATTTCCCGGCCATGGTGCCGATGTGGATGTATCCGATGGCCCTGGTCTGCGGCAACACCTTTGTACTGAAACCCTCGGAGCGCGATCCTTCCGCGCCGACTTACATTGCCGAACTGCTCAGGGAGGCCGGCATGCCCGACGGAGTATTCAACGTGGTCAACGGCGACAAGGAAGCGGTGGACACGTTGCTGTACGACCCGCGCGTGCAGGCGGTTTCGTTCGTCGGCTCCACCCCGGTTGCGGAGTACATCTACAGCACGGGAACGGCCAACGGCAAACGCGTGCAGGCGCTGGGCGGCGCCAAGAACCACGCCATCGTGATGCCCGACGCCGACATGGACAACACCGTTTCCGCCCTGATGGGTGCGGCCTATGGCTCCTGCGGTGAGCGCTGCATGGCGATCGCGGTAGCGGTCGCGGTGGGTGACGATACCGCCGACACCCTGGTTGCCAAGCTCAAAAACGAGTTGGCGGACCTGAAAGTAGGAAACGGCAGTGACAATGCCAACGACATGGGCCCACTGATTACTGGCCCGCACCGCGACAAGGTACGCGGCTATGTCGACCTGGGCGTCGAAGAGGGCGCCGAGCTGGTTGTTGACGGCCGCGGCTTGAAAGTCGAGGGGCACGAGCAGGGCTTTTTCCTGGGTGGAACGCTGTTCGACCGCGTCACGCAGGAAATGAAGATCTACAACGACGAAATTTTTGGGCCGGTGTTATGTGTGGTACGTGCACAAAACATGCAGGAAGCCATGGACCTGATCGATACTCACGAATACGGCAACGGCACCTGCATTTTCACCCGCGACGGTGAAGCGGCACGTTATTTCACCGACAACATCAAGGTCGGCATGGTGGGCGTTAACGTACCCCTGCCGGTACCGGTGGCTTATCACAGCTTTGGCGGCTGGAAACGTTCGCTGTTCGGCGACCTCTACGCTTATGGTCCGGACTCGGTCCGCTTTTACACGCGGCGCAAAACCATCACCCAGCGCTGGCCGTCAGGCGGGGTGCGCGAGCAGGCACAGTACACCTTCCCCAGCAATAACTGACCCTGGCAGTGGCTTCAGCCGCTATTTGGTCACGCATTCCGGAGGTATCGGGTGCCCCGGTGCAGGACATTCAACTGTCGGGAACAGTTGAATAGCGCACAGGGATGTCTCGAGCGTGTCCAGCACCGGGGCATCCGTTGCCTCACGCATTCTTTGTTTAAATCGCGGTTAAAACCTCTGCCAGGCGGGATTGCTTCCGCTGGGGTCAGGTTCGCTGGTCGCCGTGCACCCAGATGACTTCCGTTCCGCCTTCACGACGGGCGAGTACGCGGGCGATAACGAACAGCAGGTCCGAAAGGCGGTTCAGATAACGGATCGTTGCCTCGTTGACCGTTTCGTTATGGGCCAGGCTTATGACCCGGCGCTCCGCCCGGCGTGCGATCGTGCGGGCCAGGTGGCAGCGGGCAGCCGACTCGGAACCGCCGGGCAGGATGAAATCCTTCAGCGGCGGCAGGTCCTCGTTGAAGGCGTCCAGGTCCTTTTCCAGGCCATCTATATAGCCATCCGGAATCAAGGACATGCCCGGCATGCAAAGCTCACCACCAAGGTCGAACAACTCATGCTGGGTGCGCGTCAGGCAGTTCCTGACGCCGGCAGGAAGATCAGCACTCAACACCAGGCCGACTGCGCTGTTCAGTTCATCGACGGTGCCGTAGGCTTCAACCCGCAGGCTGTCTTTGTCCACGCGCGATCCGTCGCCAAGTCCGGTCGTGCCCTTGTCACCCGTTCGGGTGTAAATTTTTGATAAGCGATTTCCCATCGCGGCATTGTACTCAATGTGTACTGCAAAGGAAGGGCGATCTGCGCTCCCGGCCGGTGATTCCGGGCTGAAATTTGCAGAGCGCGCCGCTGCGACGGCTTGCGGATCGGTATGCAGCAATGACGCGAATCACCCACATTGTTTTGATGAGGGCGAGGTTTACGGCGCCACGATCAGTATTTCACCGGCTCACCCAGTTCCTGCTTCTGCTTTTTCACCATGGCCCGGACGTCCGCCAGCAGCTGTTTCGCATCGTATACGATGCCGTCCTTGATGGTGTATTTCACGCCACCGACCCGTTCCGGCGTCATCGTCTCATCGTTCAATTTGACGGCACCGGTGCCATAAAGGACCTTGAGATTCTCCAGCGGATTCTCATCGACGATCAGCAGGTCGGCGAGCAGGCCCTCGCGGATCACCCCGAATTCGATTTCCCGTCCCGCGGGTTCATACAAGGCTTGCGCACCGTACATCGTGGCGGAGCGGATAACCTCGAGTGGGTGAAAGCCGGCCTCCTGGATCATCTCCATTTCGAGGATGGTGCCGAAACCAAACAGCTGATAGATAAAACCTGAATCTGAACCCACCGTAACGCGGCCGCCCAGGTTCTTGTAGTCGTTCACGAACTGCATCCACACGCGATAGAAGTTCCGCCACGCCACTTCGTCTTCCGTTGTCCAGTAGAACCAGTAAGAGCCATGGCTGATGCGGTGCGGAGTGTAGAAATCCCACTGCGTTGGCAGCGTGTATTCGTCGTGCCAGTCGGCGTTGCGGGCCCGCATCACGTCGCGGCCGGCGGAATAGATGTTGAACGTCGGGTCCAGCGTGAAATTCAAATCAAGGAATTCCTGCAGCAGGGCGTTCCATTTCTCCGAACCACGGCCGGCGATCAGCCGCCACTGCCGGGCCACCTGTCCGAAACGGTGCTGTTCGTTGTTGTAGTTCATGTCCGCCGGCCAGGGCTGCACATCGTTGTTTTCATACATGGCCTCGAACAGTCCGTAATAGTGGGTCATCGTATCCAGCCCCAGGCGAGCGGCGTCCAGCGCATTCATCTGCGCCACACCCATCTGGTCCAGGTGGGCCACGGTTCCCATGCCATGCTTCTTCGCCTCGTCGATCAATGCCTTCATGATCGCCGGGCGGTGCGCGCCCAGCTTCAGGCCGTCAGCCCCTTCTTTCGCGACATAGCGCACCCATTCACGCGCTTCTTCCGGGGTGAGTATTTTTCTTTCCTTGTACTTCTCACCAGAACCGAGGGTGTGATAGGCGAACATCCGCGGCGCCACGATCTCGTTGCGTGCGCTGCGCGCTTTCTCGGACAGGGAGAACTCGAGGCTGCCGTGCGGCACGCCGCGCGTCGTGGTGATCCCGTGCCCCATCCACAGCTTGTAGCTGTATTCGGCCTCGGGCGCCTTGGTCGCACCGCCGGTATGGATGTGCATATCGACAATACCGGGCATGACAAATGATCCCAGCGCGTCGATTTCCCGTGTCCCCTTTTCCGGACGGTCCTCTGCATCAATCGGCACACCGGGGTAACCCACCGACTCGATTTCCGTGATGCGGTTACCCTCGATCACAATATCGACCGGGCCGATCGGTGGTGCGCCGGTGCCGTCGATGACGGTGGCGCCGCGAATGACCAGGCGCTCGAACGGTCCCTCGCCTTCGCCGGCGGCCCGGTCAGGCGCCGGGATCATTTGCGGATCGTCTTCCCCCGCTGTCAGCGCGGTGGCCGGCATCATCGCCAGAAGAATCGCGCCAAGCAGTATTCTCACGCCCGAAAGTGGGTTCATTGTTTAGTCTCCTGATATGTGGCGCCGGAACGCTTCAAGTGAGGTGGAATGCCTGGGCTTGTTCCATGGCCAGCAAGTACTCCTTGCGCCACAGGCCACCGCCGTAGCCGGTGAGTTCACCGTCCGAGCCGACGACCCGGTGGCAGGGGATGATGATGGCGATGCGGTTATCGCCGTTGGCGCGGCCTACGGCTCTCACCGCGTCGGGGTGGCCGATTTTGTCGGCCACATCCGCGTAGCTTCGCATTTCTCCGTAAGGAATAGCCGCCAGCGCTTCCCAGACCGCTTCCTGGAAAACGGTTCCGGGAGCCTGCACAGGGACCCTGAACTTTCGCAAATTGCCGTCAAAGTAAGCATCGAGTTCCTGCTTGACCTGCTTCATCAGGGGGTGATTTCCCGGCAGGAATACCCGGCCCATGCGTTGCTGCAGGCGCTTCAACTGGGTGTCCAGCATGCGCCGCTCGGCAAATTCCAGCAGGCAAAGGCCACTGTCATGAACCCCCATGATCATCGAACCCAGCGGCGTGGCAATCCGGTTGATCCAGATCGAAGATTCGCGGTCTACGGCAGAGGGCGGATTTCCGAATACCTGAGCGAAAGATTCCCGAAAACTGCTCTCCGAGTCGTAGCCGCTGGCGACCACGGCCCGTGTTACAGCTTCACCGTGCTGGATTTGTCTCAGGGCCAGTCCAAGGCGGCGCAGTCGCGTGTAGGCGTGAAAAGTGAGTCCGTGATTAGCGATAAACCAGCGGCGCACGATACCCGAGTCCATACCCATGCTGTCCAGGTCGTGGTCATGCCAGCGCCGGACGGGATCGGCTTCCACTTCCGACATCAACGGCACCAGCCAGGCGGGGTCGGCGAAGCCGGTTTTCAGGGGCGTGCAGGATTTACAGGGGCGGAACCCGGCGGCGAGGGCGTCACGGGCAGATTCAAATGACTGGGAATGCTTCCCACTCGCGGAGGATTTTTTGCATTCCGGGAGGCAAAAAGTGCCGGTTGCTTTGTTGGCGATCAAATTCAAATTGGAGTTTGTTGCTTCTCTAGTGGGAGCGGGCTATACCCTCGATTGCCGGAACTCCTACATTTTAACGACTGTCCGGCCCAGGGAGTTACCCTGAAGCATACCATCGAATATACCGTTGAGATCGTTCAGGCCAACAACCCGTGAGCGAATCAATTCGAGGTTGCGGGGTTTCCATTCGCCGGCCAGCTTTGGCCAGATTTCCTGGCGGATGGAATAGGGGCACTGCGGCGAGTCAATACCGATCAGGCTTATGCCGCGGATGATGAAAGGCATGACGGTCGTCTTGAGTCCGATTCCCCCCGCCAGGCCACAGCTGGCAATGTTGCCCCAGGGCATTATTGCTGCGCAAATGCCACTGAGCATGTCACCGCCGACACTGTCAATGCAGCCTGCCCAGCGCGCACTTTCGAGCGGCCGCTGACCCCATTCCAATTCATGTCGCGAAATGCACTCCTTTGCCCCCAGTGCAGCCAGCCAGCCGAACTGCTTCTCTTTTCCGGATATCGCGTGAACCTCGTAGCCCGCGTTGGAGAGAATATCGATCGCGATGCTGCCGACACCACCGGTAGCGCCCGTGACCAGTATCGGGCCCTGTTCCGGATTCTGTCCGCTGATCTCCATGCGGTACAGCGACATGGCGGCGGTAAAACCCGCGGTGCCGATGGTCATGGCGTCCAGGGCACTCAGGCCATCTGGCAGGGGGATGACCCAGCTACTATCCAGACGCAGGTACTCGGAGTAGCCGCCGTCGCGGATCTCAGAGAGCCCGGCGCCGGTCACCAGCACTTCATCTCCGGGTCGGAAGCGGTCCAAATCCGATGAGGTCACGGTGCCGGCAACGTCGATGCCGCCGTTCATCGGGTAGGAGCGCATGATCTTTCCTTTACCGGTGCCGGCCAGCGCGTCCTTGTAATTGATCCCGGAATAACTGACCCTTATCGTGACGTCGCCTTCGCTCAATTCATCCAGGCTCACCTTCTCGACGTTGGCGCGGTAACCTTCGTCGTCGTTGCGAACCCGGAAGGCATTGAAACTGGATGGTGCTTGCTCTGTCATCAAATCATTCCTTGCTGAAAAAGTAGCCTAGACGGCGCGCAGAAACCAATCGAAATCCTTGGCCGGGATCTCGGCGTTGTAATTGGCCTCTTCCTCGCGGCGGCATTTCGAATAGAGTTCGTGATAGTCCTTTCCAATATAATGCGGCAGGATTTCACCGGCATCGAAGGCATCCAGCGCCTGTGGCCATCGTATGGGTATGGTGACTTCGTATTCAATTTGCTCCCGCTCCGGGGTCATCGGGCCGGGCTCACGTTCATTGCTGAGGCCGTGGTGGATTCCGGCGAGCACTGCGGCGACCACGAAATAAGGATTGGCGTCAGCCCCGGCCACCCGGTATTCGAGGCGTTTGTTTTGCGGTGAGGCCAGCGGTATCCGCATCGCAACCCCGCGATGGTTGGGACCCCAGCTCGGCGCGGCCGGCACAAAATTTCCCGGGGCATGACGGCGGTAGGAGTTGGCATTGGGCGCGAAAACAGACATGCTCTCGTTCATTATCTCGGCGAGTCCTCCGATCGCGTGACGCAGCCTGTTGGAGAAGGCCCCGTCACTGCATTCCCCGGCAAAGATGTTGTTTCCATCCGCGTCCAGCATACTGACGTGGATGTGCAGGCCGCAGCCGGCGCCTTCGGCAAAGGGTTTGGCCATGAAAGTGGCGGCCAGCCCGTTTTTACGCGCGGCGGCTTTGACCGCCCGTTTGAGCAAC